>NZ_JADNQM010000020.1:0-164559 GCF_046269425.1 Amycolatopsis sp. cmx-11-12
CGCCCGCGCCCGCGACCCGCACAGCGCCAGCCAGCGCCCGCGCCCGCGACCCGCACAGCGCCAGCCAGCGCCCGCGCCCGCGACCCGCACAGCGCCAGCCAGCGCCCGCGCCCGCGACCCGCACAGCGCCAGCCAGCGCCCGCGCCCGCGACCCGCACAGCTTGGATTCAGCATGAATTCTCTTTGGATATCTTGCGGTTTTCGATTCACGCCACTTGCGGCCACGTCGTTTATGTGGTTGTCAACACCCATGAGTCATGTTTCTGTATCGTTAGGTTTATCTTGCGCACAAGGAAAAGGCAGAAAGCACTATGCGGCCACTTAGGATCAAAAAAGAAGACTGGAAGGAAAGCTGTGGCGAAGGAGAATGAAGAAGAAGCTGGCTACAGCAGAACAGGACTTGCGGACGGACGGCAGTGCGAGCATCAGATAGCCACCACACCACCCAAGCCGACTGTTCACGTGCCTGCCGGCACCGAAGTCGGGGGACACGGAGGAAGGGGTTGCCCCGCGTTTGGCCTGCAACAAGGCTTTGACGCGCCCCTTCCTCTCTAGTGGGAGTCCGGAAAGGAAGACGGAAAGGAAGGTGGAGAGGAAGGTGGACGGGCGAGAGGTCTATGGGGTTCGCCGCCGACTCCGTGCCGGTTGTACACGCGGCAGAGTGCTGGCCTCGGGTCGTGCTGCAGCTTGCCTCCGCGGCCGCCGCCGCTTCCCGGAATCACACGAATAAGTTCACGTTACGGCGTTCAAAGTATCCGTGAGGAATCAGTCCAGTATAGCGAGGTTGGCACGTGTTGGACAGTCTTCGGAAGCTGGCGGGTCGCAATGATAATCGCGGCTATTTCTGCGTGAGGCGCTGGGTTCGTTTAGCTGGCTTGCCGGTTGGATATGTGATTTCTCGGCTGTTGTAGGACGTCCGCGAGGCTGAGGGTGCTTGGGGCGGGGCGTTGGTCGAGGTTGGCCAGCGATGTGGTGAGCAGGTGCAGGGTGCGTGGGATGCTGTCGTGCTGGCCGAGTCGCGCTTGGAGGCGCATGAGGTCGCGGTAGATCGCCTCGTTGTAGGGGTCAAGGTGGCGGGCTTGTTCCAGCAGAGCGAGTGCCTGTTCGGGGCTGTCGGTTCTGATCTTGCGGATCAGGGTGCTGAGCGCGTCGAGGACGTCGCGGCCGAGTGCTTCGCGGGGCCCGTCGATCCAGTCTGCGGTGATGCCTTCGGCGAGGTCTCCGCGGTACAGCTCGGTGACGCGATTCGCCGCCGCGACGGCCTCTGTTGCCGGGGCTTGGCGGCTGGCGGTGATGGCGTCCTGGAGCCGCCAGAGGTCGGCGGTCAGGATCGTCTGGTCGAGCCGGTAGTGGCTGCCCTGATTGACGATGATGTCGAGGGTGTCGTCGTTGCTTGCCCGGCGAAGGCCGCGGCGTAGCTGGGACAGGGTCGCGTGGAAGCTGTTGTAGGGACGTTCGCCGGGCGCGTCCGGCCAGAGCGCGGCGCTGAGGGTTTCGCGTCGGCACCCGTCACGGTGTAGCGCCAGGTAGACCAGGATCTCGCGTTGCCGCGGAGCGAGAACGTCGATGAGGTCACGGGGTTCGGGGTCCGTTCTGGTCAGGTGCAGCCGGCCGAGCACCTGCAGGTGCAGCGGCGGGGCCGGGGCTGGATCTGTGGCCGGGCGCGACGCGGTCGCCGGGGTGTCGTCGCGCCGGGCGGCCGAGGGGCGCCGGTGGTTGCTGCCCTCCGTCGGGGATGGCTCGGTCGTTTCTGATTCAGCCGGTCCGGGCGGTCCGGTCGTCGGGTACTCGCCGCGGTTGTCGCTGGCGGTCTCCGGCGGTGGGGTCACGGCTGCGGCGTCGGGTGCCGTAGCGAACTCGTACTCGAAGACGGGTGGCTCGGGATTCGCCGTCGTGCTCTCGGCCCGGCTTTGCCGCTGTGTGCCCGGTTCCACGGCGCTGCTGGCGACGGTGTGGTCTCGGATCGGGTCGTCGCTGCCGGGTTCGGCCGCGTGCAGGAGTGCGAGCAGGTCACGGGCGTCGGCGTCCGGCAGTGTGAACAGTCGGGTGCCGGCCAAGTCTTCGCTCAGGGTGGGGCTGGTCGCTTCGACGGTGCCGTCGTCGCGCACGCGCACGGTGCCGCCGGGGTGCCAGGGGCCGAGGAACACGCCAGCCAGACCGAGGTGCGCGCCGTTGTCGAGGACGGCGTGCGCGCGCCGGTTCGTGTCCGCGGTGGGCGTGGCCACCACCACAGCAGGTCCGGTGCCGCCGCCCGAAAACGCTGTGTTCGCTGGTGGGTCGTCCCGCGCGAGGTCGCCGGTGTCGGTGCGGGCGACCAGCTCGGCCTCCAACGTCGCCAGCGCTGCGGGCAGATCATCGACGATGAGCAGCCGGTCCGGGACGGGATCCGCCAGGTCGTGTCCGAAGAGCACGCGGGCGTCGGCGGCGGGCATCACGATCATGGCGTCGAGGCCGTCGCTGGTGGCCTGCGCGAGCAGGGTCATGATCAAGGCCCGTGCGGCGGCATGGGCACCGGGACCGGTGAGTCCCAGTCCCCGCGTGCTGGCGAGGTCGAGCGCGATGGCGTGCCCGTCGCGTACACCGAGCGAAGTGTCCCGAGGCACAGGAAGCACAGCACGGACCGTGGCCTGGGCTCGGTCGCGGGCGTGGATGTCGGCCGGTCGTACGTGGCCAGGTGGCGTGGCCGGATTGTCGTCGGTCAGATGCGGCGCGGCGGTGTCGTGGGCGATCCGCAGCGCGCGGACGACCGGGAGCCCGGCGGGGTCGGCGTCGTCGCGTACGCCGGGGTGGTACCAGCGGCGGCGCCGAAGTCGGACTGTGATCACCGCGAGGGTGATCAGGGCAGCCAGTCCGAGACCGACGAACGCACCTGTCGGCAGTGCGATACCGGTTCCGGGCTGTGCCTCGGTCATGTCCTGCTGTTCTCCCCGAGGTGCGTGCGGCGGGGCGGACTGCTCGGCGGAGGTAGCCGGGCCTTCTGGGGCGGACGCGGGTGTCGGGCTGTTCGGTGGCGTCGCGGGCTGCTCGGATGGTGGTGCCGCCTGGGCGGGAAGGACGAGGTGCCAGCCGGGCAGGATCTGGTCGGGGTGCCGCAGCGCGCGTCCATCAGGTTGGGTGCGGCCGGCGTTGAGGTCAAAGATCGCGGGCCAGACATCCGGGTTGCCGAGTTCGCGTTCAGCGATGGCCGAGAGCGTGTCGGTGGGCTTGACGGTGACGGTGCGCCCGCTCGCTGTGGTGATGTCCGCAGGATGGGGTAAGGCTGCGGCGTCCGGTGGAAATAGCAGCGTCCATCCCGGTTCCAGGTCGCCGGGGCTGTCGGCGAGCAGTGCAGGGTTGAGCCGCACGATCTCGTGGTAGCGGGTGCCACGGCCGAGGTGGCGTTCGGACAAGTCCCACAAGGTGTCGCCGTGCACCACCGTGTAAGGCACAACGTCCTCCGTTCGCGCCGCCGCGGGAGACGACGTGCTCGGGGCGCCGACAGTCCCCCCAGTCTGGTCGGTCGCGGTGTCCGCTGCGGAGACCCGGGCTGCCGTGACGGGGCGTTCGTGGGGCCATGGCGGTGCAGTGACCGCAACCGGTGTTGCCGGGGCCGTCGATGCCCCTGCGGTACCGGCGGAGGTGGCCACGAGAACGGCAGCCACGAGTCCGGCGATCCATCGGCCACGCGGTACTCGGAGCAGCAGACCGCGAGCGGTACGGACGCCGCGCCCGGTCTGGCGGATCACTTCGACGATCACGGAAAGGGTGACTGCCAGCCAGCCTGTCCATGCCACGGCGACGATCAGCCAGATCACGAGGTCGCCGGTGATCCATGCCCAGCGCAGGGTGGACCAGATCCGTTCGGGCCAGTGGTTGATCGGTATCGGGTCTGGCCAGCGGTCGGGCAGAAGGCGAGCAGGATCGGCACCGAGGGCGAAAAGTACACTCGGGATGCCGCCGACGAAGGCGAGCAGAGCCACGGCGGCGAGCGCGCCGCGCACTTGCTGCGCCGCAGGGGAGGTCATGGGAGGCCGCCGTCGCGGGTGCCGACACCGAGCTCGGCCAGCGCGGTCCCGGTGGCCTGGACACTGTGGCTGAGAAGGCCGATGGGCGCAGACTCGGTAACCGTGACTACCACCCGGACCGTGCGGATTCCGGTGACGGTGACCTGGCCGGGATGCCCTGCGCGGGCGAGATAATCGGCCGCGGTGCGGGCGGCCATGGTGGTGTCGATGCCGACGTGCGGGCTGCGGGTGTCCACGGCGGTGTTCGCGGCACGGGCGCCTTCGGCGGCCAGGGCGTCGGCGCGGGCGATGGTCCGCAGGCGGGCGGAGCCATCGACGACCAGGGCGAGCACGAACAGGAGCGCGGGCACGAGGACCGCGATCATCACGGTGATCGACCCGGCGTCGCGTGGCCGTGCCGGGGTGGTCATGGGGTGCCCCGGTACGGATCAGCTGGACTGGTGAACGAACTGGTGATCATGCGGGTCCCTCCGGGAAGTGGCAGGGCGAGATCGTTGAGCGCGACGCGGCACGTGACGCTGGCCGTGACCAGTCCGGCGCGGCCGACGGCGATCTGGCTCGCGTCGACCGACACGCTGGTTTCCTGGCAGGTAATGCCTTCGCGTCCGAGACGGTCGCGAGCCACGGTCGTCCCGGCCTGCTGCGCCGAGTGAGGGCTGCGGGCGATCGACGCGGCGCGTGCAGCCGCGGTGGCGGCGTTGTCGACGGCTTGCTGCGCGGTACTGACACGGGCACCGGCGATGATCAGCAGTCCGACGATGATGACGGCGGGCATGAGTACCGCGGCTTCGACGCTGATGGAACCTGTGTCTGTCCACAATCGACGGATGTGGTGCGCGTGTGTTTGGCGGGTCATGAGCCGCCCCCGGCCAGCGACGTGGTGAAGCGCTCCTTGACTGCCTGGGCTACCACTTCGACCTCGATATCGAGGCCAGGAATCGGCAGCAGCCGGACGGCCGTGCCGGACACCGCGACCTGGACGATGTCGGCGGTCATGGTGGCGTGGACTTCGGGCGTGGTGAGGACTCCGCGGCCGGCACGGTCGGCGAACGACCGTGCGGCCGCGGTCGCGGTGGATTGCGTGGCACCGACTGGCCGTCCAGCGTCCACGCCGACCTGGGCCGCCTGAGAGGCCACAGAGTGCGCATGCCACCACAACCCACCTTGCACGGCCGCGATAATCAGCAGCAACACCAACGGGAACAGCACGGCCAACCCGACTGACTCCGCCCCCCTGTCGTCGCGCACCCGCATTCGGCAGAACTCTCGACAGCGTATCCACCCTGGTCGCTTGTCTGTTCGTCGCGGACGGGCCTGGGTGCTCACGACGCCACTGCCGGGGTGGGCGTGTCGGCGCCGCGTGCGAGCGGAACATCCTGTGATGCGAAGGATTTCGTTTTCGCGGGTATGTTGGGTGCGGCCGGTTTCCGCGCTTGGACACTCTTCGCTTGGCCCATTCCGGCAGGCTTCTTCCCCTTAGAACGGCTAGGTTTGGCGTTGGTGCGCCAGCGGGTGAGCTCGGCGGCGGGTACGTCGGTAAATGCGACTAGCTCGTCGATCTCGATGATGTCGCCGCACTCGGCGAGCACGTCGCCCAGTTCTCGTTCGACGTCGCCGAGTTCCTCCGCGAGCTCAGTGTGGCGCTCTGCCAAGTCGCCGACGCGCCGCGCCGCGGCAGACCTCATCTCGCTCCGGGCAGCGTCGGCTGCTTCGACACGCCGTTCGATCTCCTCAGCGGTAGGCATCGCGGCTCCTTACGCCTCAGGGCTTCTGACTGAAGCTCATTTGATCTGGCCTTGGTAGGTCTGGACGGCGGCGCGGATGGCGAAGCCAAGCCCGATCGCCACGGCGAGTCCGATCGCGACGAGGACCGCCTTTTCCACGGACTCTGATCCGCGGTCTCCGGATGCGCGGGCGCGCGTCCACTGGTCTTCTCCTGTGACGGCGAGGCTGAGCACCCACGCGGCGAGGAACAGCCCGAACTGGGCGCCGCGTCGCCGGACTGTGGTCGCACAGCGCTTGAGATGGCTAAGCATGCGTCTCGTTCTCCTTGCCCGATGAGGTCGTTGGCCTATAAGGCTTATCGGTCGGATTCGCGTTCTCGGCTGCCTCTTCACTGTTGGGCATGTTGATGGTTCGCCCGGCCGGTAGGGGACCTGCTCCGGGCCATTCGGACGGAGGTTGCTCCCACGGGAACGGCCCGGAACGCGTGATATCCCGTGCGGCAGTGACATGGGCGAACACGCTTCGCGGCAATGCGTCCGAGTCCAACGACAACCGGGCGAGGTGGTCCTGTCCCGGAACGGAGGCCAGGGTGTGGCTGGCCCGGGCGGCAAGATCGTGTCGCCGCATTTTCTTTTCCCACGAGCGAGTGAGCACGACGCAACCCCGCACATGCCGGGCTACTTCCCGCAGGCTGGAATCGACGTTGTCGACTGCTCGTTGCGTCTCGGTTACCAAGTCGTCGCCCGTATCGAGTTCGGAGGCGACCTTTTGAGCAAGAGCGCGGGCCTCGCGGCTGCGGTCAAGGAACCCCAAGGCCCGCCACACCACGGCATGGATCTCGCCCGGTAGTGCGGGATCGAGCCAGGCACGCGCCGGACTCCAGTGCAGTTCCTCCAGCCCCGTCAGTAACTCGGCTACCAGTTCACGCGAATCTGCACCCAGGTCATCGAAATCGCGGCGCCGGACGAACTCCCCTCGCCGCAGCCGGAGCCGTGGCACTCCTTCGTGCTCGAACGAGATCTCTCTGGCTGAGTGGCCAAGCAGGCGAAGGACACCCAGCACGACGATCAAGGTCCCCACGCCGATGCCGAACTTCTCGCCGAATCCATCACCGGCGCAGGACAGCTGAATGGCCAGCCCCGCGGCGAATAGTCCTTTGAGGATGGTCGTCGGGCGAACGAGACTGAGGGCTTGCCTTCGCCGCCACTGCCGCGGGGTCATCGCAGGATTGAGCAGCACGGTGGCGTAGCCGTCGGGGAGCACGCAGTCGAGTACCGGCGGCACCGTTACAGGCGCTTCATGGTTGTGCATCAGGCTTCTCCTTCAGCCGGGGCCGATTTCTTTCTCTGGAAAGGAAAGCGGAGGTGGCGACGAGAGTCGTCGCGCTTTTGGCTAGCCCCCTCCTGCCGCCAACCTGATCATGGCGGGGTACATGACCAGGAGCAGGAACGCGACCAGCAGCAGTGCGACGGGGAGCGCGAGGCGTTGGGATCGGGCGTTGGCGTCGGTTTTGTCGGTGGCCAGCGCGGCGGCGCGCAGGGAGCTCGATTTGGCGATCAGGGTGGTGTAGATGGCTGCGCCGTCGGCCGCGGTGGCGAGGATGTCGGCCAGGTCGCTGAGTTCGACGACGCCCATACGTTTCCCCAGCCGGGACAAGGCTTCCCACGGGGTATGACCGGCCTGTGTCGCGCGGCCGAGGGTGCGGCTGATCCGGGCGAACACCCACGAGTCTCCAACTGTGGCGGCCTCGCCCAGTGCCTGGCTGGGGGCGCGGCCGGTGGCGCGTTCCTGCGCGACGAGATCGAGATAGGCGGCGGTGGCGCGACGGAATTCCTCCCGCGCCCGAGCGGCGTCCTCCTGCACGGCCAGGACCGGCACCACCGATCCGGCCGCCGCGCCGGCGATCACGGCCAGCACCACCACCGGGGCGGAAAGGTCGATGCCGCCGAACCAACTAAGCCCGGCCATCACCAACACAGTTCCGGCAGCGGCAGCAGCCCAGGTCAGACGGCGGGCAAGGTAGCGGTCGGCGGTCTGACCGAGGACATCGAGGTCGGTGGCAGGGATACCCCACCAGCGGTTCGACGATCGTCCGGAGACTCCGGCCAGACGTTCGATCCGGGTCGACCAGCGGCTGCGTGGCGACGCTCCGTCAGCACGGCGGGCGGCACGGTCGTCCAGCTCGGCCACCGCGGCGGCCACGTTGACCGGAGCCGGGCGCACCAGCGCCAGCAGCACGCAGACCAGCGCCAACCCGCCCAGCGCGCCCAGCAACGCAGCGGTGATCCCGGGATTCATCGCGGCACCTCCACGTCGACATCGGTGGCAGCGATCGGGGTGCGCTTCGGTTTCGGTGCCCCGGGCGGGATCCTCGAGGCGGCGCCAAGCAGGCGAGCGGGGCGGCGCGTCTGGGTCAGCAGGTGCATCCACCACCCGGCAGCGCCCAGCAGACCACCGATCCCGGCCATCACGAGCTGGCCGAGCAGGTCGTTGAACGGGGTAAGGAACTCGTGCGCGAAGACCACCAGTCCGGCGAGCAGGAGCGCGGTGATGCCCAGGATGGCGCGGACATCGGTACGGGGCTTAGCGCGGTCGGCTTCGATGTCGCGGCGGGCGACGACCTCGCGTTCCAGGGCGGTGGCCTTGCTGTCGAGAATGTCGACCAGTCCACGTCCGCCCGCGCGGGCGCGCAGGATCAGCGCGAGCACGACTTCGTCGGCGGCTTCGTCACCCACATCCTCGGCGAAAGCGCGGAGCGCGGCCTCCAGGCCCCGCGTCCGCAAACGAACCGCCAGGGTTTCGATCTCGCCGCTCAGTGCTTCGGGGGCGGTGCGGGCGGAGGTGGCGATCGCTTGCTCCAGTCCCCCGGCGCCGGAGGCCAGGACATCGGCGAGACGCCGGACCCAGCTGGCAAGGGCGTCCAACCTCGCGATCACGCGGCGGGCGTCGTGTCCGCGGACCAGGATCGGCACCGTCAGCGCCGCGGCGACGGTCAGGACGATGGCGACCGGCCAGCCGGTGCCCCACCACACGACACCACCCGCGGCGACCGCGACGACGACCCGCCGCCGCGGTACCCGTGCCACGAACGTCTTCCAGCTCGTCCTGCGCGCCGTGACCGGTGTCGTCGACCGCGCGGCGGGTGGGAGGAAGGCGACGACGGCGCAGGCGATCGCCGCTACCGCGGCGACGCCGAGCACGCCGGCCCATACGCCCGTCATCGCCCGCCCCCGCCCGGCAGCTCGGTGGTCTGCCAGGTGTCGGCTCCGGCGGTGTCGAGCATGTGGCGGTCGAACCCGTGCCTTGTCAAGCGCTCCAGCAGATCACGGCTCGGTGGGTAGGCCGGGACAGCGCGGCCGTCTTCCGGGCGTGGGGCGAAGATCCTGGTGGTGTCCGGTCGACCGGAATCGCCGACCGGGCCGACCTCGATGATCTCGGTGACGAACCGCTGCCTGCGCCGCCCACCAGCCGTGTCGTGGTCAGCGCGGGCGACGTGCACAACGAGGTCGATCGCCGAGGCAGTCCACTGGTGAGCTGCCTCGATCGCCAACGGTGGATCAGCGAGCTGCCCGAGCGCGCCGATCCGGTCGAACACCGCCGAGGCGCTCGTGGCGTGCAGGGTGCACATACCGCCCGTGGCGCCGTTCCCGAGAGCGCGCAGCATCGCGGTCACTTCCCCGGCCCGAACCTCCCCGACGATCACACGGCTCGGCGAATGCCGCAGCGTCTGCTTCAGCAGATCGTCCAAAGAGATCTCCCCGATCCCCTCCGAGTTCGCCGGACGAGCCTCCAGCGGTGTGACCAAGGGACGTGCGCCGATGTGCAGACCGAGCTCGTACTCCTCCTCCACCGTGACAACGTGCTCGTAGTCCGGGATCTCCGCGCACAACGCGCGCAGCAACGTCGTCTTGCCCGCCGCCGGGCCACCGGACACGATCACGTTGCAGCCCGCCCGTACCACCGACCGCAAGAACGCCACGAGCAGCGGATCGAGCGTGCCGTTGGCCACGAGATCGGTCAGGCCGACGTCGACCAGCCGGTGGCGGCGGATCGCCACTCGCGGCCGGTCGGACACCTCCATCACCGCGGCCACCCGAGCCCCCAACGGGCCACCCGCGCCGATCCGCAGGTTCCCCAGCGGGCGGCCGGCGTTGAACTCCCGGGAAGTCTGGCCCTGGCGGGCGAACATCGCCGCCAACATCTCCACCAGATCGGCGTCGGTGTCGGCCACCGGGTGCGGCCACTGCTCGACCGTGCCGTCCGCCAGCTCCAGCAGGATCCGGTCACAGCCGTGCACGTGAATGTTCTCGACATCGTCGCGTTCCAACAGCTCCTCCAAGGCACCCAGCCCGGACAGCGCCGCGACGACTGCCCGGGTCAGCCGGCGTTCGTCGGCAACGGGCAGCGGCGCGTGTCCGGCGGTCGCGCGGCGTTGCACCCAGCCGGCGACCTCGTCGGCCACGTAGGCACGCATCCGCGTCTGCTGCTCCTCGACCGTCGGCGGTGTGTCCATATGAGACTCGCCTGCGGCGACGCGTTCCAGCCGGGCAGCGACCGCTTCACGGATCTCCCGGACAGCACCGGGATCGACGTTCCCCGTCTGCACGCCGTCCCGCGGCAGCGGTGCACGCGGTATCGCTGTCGCCGCTCCCGCCGAGTTGCTCCGCGGTGGCGGCAACAGAGCTGGATACGGCGCGACCGCCGAATCAGCTACAGGGCGAAAGGCGTTGCTCGGCACCGTCATCGTGCACCTCCGGAAAGCAGACGAGCCGAAGGAGACACGGCCGGAACGCGCGGTTCACTCGGCGCGTAGGCGTGATAGGTGCCGTGCAGGCGTCGCGCCACACGGCGCGCGCTGCGCAGCAGTGGCGACCGGTTAGGAAGAGCTCCTCCGTCGATCCCGTCGGAAAACACCGCCGCCGTCCGCGCGGCCATCGGGACTTCCACCGCGGCCTCCCGTCCCAGCGCCACCCGGACTTCGCGGGTGCCCGCGGGCGTTGTCGCGCACACGGCCAGCCCCAGCCGTTGCGGCAGAATCCGCTCGGCGAGCTCGGCCAGGACAGGGCGTGCGGCCAGCACATGCCGCTGCGTCGGGCGCACCGCCACCAGCACGAGATCCGCCGCGAGCAGCACCGGCCACGGCGTCGCCGAACTGAAACGGCCAAGGTCGACCAGCGCATCAGCCGGATGCCCGGCCACGGTCTTGAACGCGGCCAACGCCACGGTCAGGCGGGTCCATCCGGCCGTGCCGACCGCGGCGTGCTGGCCCGGCGTACTCAGCCCGGCCAGCAGGCCGACATGCCGCGCCGGAGGCACCGCCTGCACGTGCTCGATCAGCGACACCGGATCCCCGGACGTCGCGTGCCGGGTCGCGACGAAATGCGACAACACACCGACATCAGTACGGAGAAACCCGTTCACCACCCAATGCCCCAGCCAGCCCAGTGCCAAGTCACCCCCGGCGGGGTCGCAGTCGGCCAGCAGCACCGGCGCCGGCCACGCCGCCGCCAACGCGGCCAGCGTCGTCGTCCCGCCGGGCGACCCCTTGCCCGAGACGATCGCGATCATCGCCATCTCGCTCATCACTCCTTCAGAAGCTGCTTTCTCTTCACGCGCCCGGCCCGAGCTGGACCACGACGACCTGCCCCGCAGAGGCGCTGGTCGCGGTGTGGGCGGCGTCAGCGCCGACGACGACATCGACCGTGACCGTTCCGGTGGAGTCCGGCGGGCCGACACCGAGCACCCGCGCACGGAACGGACCGGACGTGCTCGCCGGAGCCTGCCCCACGTCCGGCCCGTTGCTGGCCGCGATCGGGGTGACCTGCACCAGATCCCCCGCCGACAGGCCACGGGCCGGTAGATGGCCCGGCCGAACGGGAAGCCCCACCAGTAACTCGCCTGGCCCCGGGATCGGCTGCCCGGACAATTGCCCAGGCGCCAGTACCGTCCCCGCGGGTAGGCTCGACCGCGCGACCTGCCCCACGACCCTGGCTTTGTCACCGACCGGAATAACGGCCAGCGGCTGGTCCGGCACTGCCTTGACCACACCGAGATCGCCCTCTCCGATCGTCTGCCCCCAGCTCACCTCACGGGTAAGCGCGAGGACATCGACACGGTCGTCCTGCCCCGTGATCAGGGCGTAGTTGCCGAACGCGACGACCACGGCCAGCACGACCGCGACCCCCAAGAGCCACCAGCGCCGTCGCCGTGGCACCCGCGGCGGCTCGTCGTCCCCGAGTTGTTCGGCGAACGCCGAGTCGCTGCCGTGCGCTCTCGGTGGGCGCGAAAAAGACAAAGCGGTACCCATTGCGGTATTCCTCCACAATTCTTGATTGCGGCTTAACGACGTCTAGAATGCCGTCAATTTCTTTCGCAGAGCGCGGTTCTACTTCGCGCGCAGGGCCTGAACCTCGGCGACGGCGAACGTCGCTCTCGCCCGGGACTGCATCAGCGGAAAGTCGCCGCCGACGGAACCGGTCCCGTCCGAGCCGATCCAGCTCACCGACCACTGGATCGCCCACTCCGCGGTGGTCTGATCGTTCGGCTGCCCGACCGAACTGCGGGTGTACACGAAACCGCAATCAGGGCTGGCGGCATGCAACCCGCGCGAACGGTCATACGGCGTCCCTGGTCCCGAACAGGCCATCGACCCGCCGGACCCCGAGTTGAACGTCATTCCCACCGGTGTCGCGGTTACTTCGGCCCATACCAGGCCGGCCTGTACCCGCTCGACCGCCGCTTTCCACACGCTTCGATCAGTCCAGATCCAGGTGTTCTCCCCGACAATCGTGGCGCTCCGGCCATCGGGCAACCGCACGTCCGGTGAGTGCCGAGGAACCGGCAACGGCAACTGCAGCTGCTCGAATGCGCGCGCAGCAAGTTCCGCCGGAGTCGGCAAAGGCGGAGCCACCGGTCCACCTGAAGCCGCGAGTTCGTCGACAGGCAGCGAAGGAAGACAACGGATCCCGAACGCACTGCCACCTGCACGACCGACACCAGGTGAACCACCAACGCCGAAACCGCCGAGCGAACAACCGGCAGGAAGCCCGTCCGACGGCGCCTGTTCTCCGTTACCTGCTGCCGCCCGCCGGTCCTGACCCGATGGTCTCCTTCCGGGTCCGCCTGGCCGGACAGGTGCCTGACCTCCTTGGTCTAACGCCCGCATGTCAATGCGTGGCGGAGCGTACTGACCGAACTGATCCGTGTTGTTAGGGACGACAATGACCTGGCCGTCGTCCTGCGGACTCGGCTGGCCAGTCACCGCCCGGACCGGCGCTGCGGCATGTCCAACCGTGCCACCTACAACAACGACCACCCCTGCCGCATAGGCAACTGCGTTCCGAATTCCCATCAGCACGGCCCGCCTGGGTAGTCGAGCTGTGACACTTTCCATCGCCCGTCCGCAGTATCGCGAACCATCTGGGCGTGAATTGGGATACGAGGTGATCCGACGGTCTTGCGGTCACCTGTAGTCGCATCGGCTTGCCCCGAGCGAGATCCGTCCTGGCAGTCCTGCACGGTAGCCCGATCTCCGCGGACGTCAACATTATTGATTCGCGTAGTGACATCCCCATACGGCTTAACCCCAACCAGCTTGTTTCGGCGCATGGCTTCCAGGGTCGTTGACAGTTGCGGGTCTACCGCCAGTGCGGCCATTGCTTCCCGCCACGTGTCCTCCGGAGAATTCGGCACAGCCAGCGACCGCGGCCAAAACTCGGTATATGCCGCTTCGACTGCCTGCCGCTGCTCTTGACCGGATGACGGCAGCGTCGTGGGCACCTGTGTTGGTGCCGACAACGTGGGCGCGGTCGACGATGTCGGCGCGCCGTCGCCTCCACACCCGGCGGAGACAAGGATGACCATGCCGCTCGAGACGAGGGTTAGCCAACAACGCGGGCCGAGGTTGCTCACAGATTCCTCCCCTAGTGCTTCCGATGCCGAGCCAGACCTCGCCAGCACGGTCACAAGAATGTCTATGCCATGAGGACGCTCGCCAGCGCTCCGCCGAGCAGCGACGGTCCAGCAGCGAACGTGGAATTCACGCTCTTGGACGACACCGCGACAACGAGGGCAACCGCTGCGGTAAGTCCGGTGGCGATCAGCAGGCCCCGCAGCAGGGCGTCCCATCCGAACCAACCGAGGAACAACGCGAGCGCGCCGTACAGCGCTGTATCGCCTCCGCCGGTGTGGTCCGGCATGCAGAGCTGGAGCAGAGACGCGAGGCCAAACGCCACCACAGCGGCCGCGCAGGTGAAACCGAACCTCGACCATGCCCCGTCCACGATCGCGACGCCGACGAAGACCACGGCACAACCGCCCGCCAACGTCGTCACCACCGGAAACGGAAGTCGTCGACACCGGAGATCCGTGAGCGCGAGACCGACGCCGAGCGCGCAGACCCAGCACCATGCCAACCAGGTCGGCGTCGTGCCCAGCCGAAGCCACCCGATCCAGCTCGCTGCCACCGTCGCGGCCGACATCGTGGCAGCGACCACGAACCGTGGCCGGTTCCCGGTCACCAGCTCCGTGTTCGTCGTCCGCTCCGCGACGGAGAGCATCACCGGGCCCGCAACGAAGCTCCCGGCTCCGACTGCGTATTCCAAGATCGGCACTGGCGACGCTCCCCTGCGAAGCGCGCGGACTTGAGCGAATCGTCATGGCCACGCCTCCTTGCCTGTGGTGGCGACCGGCTTGGTTCGGTGTGCTCGCCGCTTCCGGACCCAGCCGGCCACCTGTTACTTCCGTTCCGGCGCTGAACGTCCGGACAATCCGGTTTTAGCTGGTCAACCCCGACTATCCGCAAGGTAAGTACCGACTGATCCTGGGCTCACCAGGGCGATCTTCACCCGAATGGTCGACGTAAATCCCGATTGAATTGCGCTGGCGCAAGTTCGTCCGTGGTAGGCAATGGTCGTGACCAGTGATTGGGACGTCCCCTACCGCCAGAGTCTTCATGAGGCGCTGGCCATGCTGAACGGTCAATGGACCGTTGCCATGCTGTCATCCCTTGCGCTCGGGGAGCGCCGTTACACGGACCTCAAGGCGGAGGTGAACGAGGCTGAAGCACGTGTCGGATGGGTGTCTCATCCAAAACCGGTCACGCCGAAGGTACTGGGGAGCACGCTGAAACGCGCGCAAGAGAACGGTTTGATCGCCCGCCGCTCCGAGGGCGATCAAATGGGCAACAGCGTCTGGTACCGGCTTACTCCCAAGGGGAAGGAACTGCTGCGAGCGCTCCGGCCGCTGGCTAGCTGGGCCCAGCAGAACCGCGACAGCTTGAAAGCCGATACCTCAGACGACGACATGTGATCAGGTTTCGCTCCTCATCATGCGGACCTGGTTCCGCCCGCTGTCCTTTGCGGCGTATAGAGCCAGGTCGGCAGCAAGGAGTACTTCCTCGAGGCTCGCCCCGACATCCGGGAACACAGCGGCGCCGATCGACGCGCTGACCGGCTGGTGCAGTCCCGCTGCTTGGTCGTGCACCCCATCGACGCGTACCTTGAGGATGGCCTCACGAGTTCGGTTGGCGAGCCCTTCCAACTCGTCCGGAGTTACACCGGGAACCAGAACGACGAACTCTTCGCCACCAAATCGACCGCAGTAGTCTTCGCCGGCGATGTCCTGGAGGACCTGTCCGACGGCTCGTAGCGCTCGGTCTCCTGCAAGATGGCCGAAGTTGTTGTTTATGCGACGAAAGTGATCAAGATCGATCATCAGGATCCCGATCCGCGCGCTATTGCGTCGAGCCCGCGCGAGCTCGGCCTTGGCAAGCGCGTGCCAAGCCAGTGAATTGAGCAAGCCGGTCTTCGGGTCGATGGTGGCCGCATGCTCGAACTGCTTGATCAGGGCCGAACGGTGCAGTCCGTACAACGGTACGAAGATCACCATCACCAGTGCGGGGTGAACGCTGAGCAAGATAGCGGTCGCGACACCCATGAACAGGGTCGCGAGTTCGAGCACGTTCTCGTTGAACTCGCCGAGCAGCCTCGTCAGTGTCCTGTCCGAGCGCACGATCGCGATGGCGACCGCGGCGATCAGGGAGTTGACGGCGAAGTACACGACGACGACCGCGACGCACACCGGTGCGTCCGCGAAGTCGGACTCGTGCGTCATGGGCACCAGTTGCATTCGCTGGGCGAACCACCCGGCAACTTGGCAGGACAGGATCACGTTGGCCGCGTTGAACGCGAACCTTGAGGCGAAGGTCCCGGCAACGTCGCGCGAGCAACGGAGCCAGAGGTGGACGTAGAGCACGACTGCGAGGACGGCCGCGAGAGCCGGGGGCAGGAGGAGAGCGCCAGCGAGTGTCCAGACTGACGAGAAATTGACGTGTGGTGTGTCCGCGAAGCGTCGGCGACGCCGTTCAACGCTGCGCGCTGCTTCGGCCGCGATTAGCCCGAAGGCCATCACGAACAGGCAGGCGCGGAAGTCTGCCCGCGTGGGCGGATCAAGAGCCGCGCTGATGCCGACCGCGGCAATTGCGGCCAACTCGATGAACACGACGAACCCGCGCGCGTACAGAGAGTGAGACCAGACAGACCAACCGACACGTCCGTTCGGGCTATGCCCATGCGCGCTGCGTGACCTTACCGGCATACTGACCTCACTTCCGTTCCTATGGAGGAGGAGCCGGTCCCCGAAGTCGCCGCTTCCTGGCCGGTGCCTCCTCCTGCTGCCGGACGTCCCGGGAGGAGGCCACGATGCGTAACAAGGAAGTCTGATGGTCTTCGTACGCCCTTCTCAGCCTGTGCAGGCTCGTCCTCGGTGACGCGAGCTCGCCGAGGACGAGCCAGCTTCCAGGCAGCGCCGACGGCAACGACCAGGACTGTGGCTAGCGCCCCAGCGACAGCGACGGTGTACGTCGGCCCGATGAGTTCGGCCACCATCCCGCCGCCCAAGATCGCCACCCCCTGGCCGGCGTAGACGGTGGTGCTGAACCTGCCCATGACCGCGCCGCGCCGCGAATCCGGCACGATGGCGACGATCATGGGTTGGAGGCGGATCAGGTAGATCGTCGAGAAGGCGCCGGACACCGCCCACAACACGATCGACCAACCGATTCCCGGCAAGAATGCGCAGGCGATGAGCGGTACCCCCGCCAACGCCGCCGGTAGCACGACAGCCCGACGGGCCGGGATCGTCGACGTGCCGGTCTTGGCTGCCCACCAAGCTCCAATGACGCTGCCGACAGGATCGGCAGCCATCAGCAGACCGATCGCGACTGAGCCGGCTCCAAGAGCTCCCGCGTACGGGGCGGCAAGGCCTTCGGGCACCACGAAAAGCCCTATCAACGCCCCCAATATGAACGGCACGACCAACCTGAGATCGATGCCGCGGCGCTGCACCTCGACGCCGCCTTCCTCGTCCGCGCGTTCCTTCGCCGCTCTGCTTGGTTGAACTCCTGCCGCGATGATCAGCGCGCTCAGCCCAAAGGTGGCGGCATCGACGACAAGCGCACTTGACGGGCTGAGCACTCCGACAAGAATGCCGCCGAGCCCGAACCCAGCCACCTGTGCGATCTGGACAGTCATCTGACGAAGCGCTAGACCAGCTTGGTATCGATCCTCGCCGAGCACGTTCGGCAAGAGCGCGAGTTGAGCCGCCTTGAACGGCGCCGACACCATGGTCAGCAGACCGATCAATGCCCAAAGCACCCATAGCGGCACACCTGGCACGGCCATCGCCGCGGCCAACCCCGCACGTACCAGATCGGTCAGCACGAGGACGCGCTTACGCGGGAACTTGTCGGCCAGTCCCGAGAGCAGAAACCCGCCGAGAACGGCAGGAACGAACGTCAGCGCGTAGGTCAACGCGGTGAGCGCGGCTGACGACGTCCGGTCGAAGACGAGAACCGCGAGAGCAACCCTCGCGAGTTGATCGCCGAGTATCGAGACGGCCTCAGCTGACCACAGCGCACGAAACTCGCCAACTCTCAACGAGTCGGCAAAACCCACCCCTCCCACACCCCGCACTTGGCCTCCCACCACGCGGTTGTGACGATCCAGTCGCCATGAAGGCGTCACACGTCTGGACCAGCCACGGTATGCCCGGAGAGTCGCCGAATGGATACCTTCCGCCGATGTTCACCCAATCGCACGTACGGTGTCACTCAACGTGAGTGTCCGAGTGAACCGGTCACAATGGACCGGCGTTCCCGAGCTGAACGGGCGTGCAACCTCATCCGGCCGGTTCGGCAAGTGCAGGGCCCCCGACCATAGCGGCTCGAACACGCGACCGCTTTGCGGCCCTGCCGACCCACAAAGCACTGTTGATCTCGGCGAGCTCTTCGGCCAACCCACGGCATGACCTGCAGTGAGCAAGGTGCACCTCGACTTGTCTGGCCTCCCGCGCATCAAGACCGTCTCGGGTCCACGCGCCAAGGCGTTCAACCGAGGGCCGGCACAACTTCGGGTGGCCATCTGTCAAATGAACCTGGAGGTAAGCCTGACGAAGACCTTCCCTCGCCCGGTAAGCCAAAGCCGATACGCCGTTGGCCGTAAGGCCAAATTCGCGTGCGATATCCGCTGGCGCCTTGCCATCGACTTCAGTGTTCCAGAGCACGGCCTGCCAGCGCTCAGGTAGCCGGGCGAACGCCTTCGCCGCAAAGCTCCGTTCCAGACTGTTGATCACCGTATCGTTAAAGGGCGCGCTTGCGAGCGCATGATCGACTACTGATGTGATGCTCCCGGACAACTGGACCTTTCGATCCTTTCGCATCTTGTCGTAGGCTGTGTGACGGAGCGCGGCAAGCAGGTACGGACGAAGGGCGGAGTCCGGACCTCTGCCCTTGCAAAGCATGCGGAGCACCTTGTCGAACGCCTCCGCGACCAGATCATCAGCCTCCATGGTCGAGCGGGATAACTGGCGCGCCAGGTTGCGAGCCGAAGCGACATGTCGCTCGTACAGTTCGCCATACGCGGCAACGTTTCCATTCCGTACGGCTACGATCAGCCGGGAGTCCTGTCCCTGAGTTTCGCCGATCGGCGCGACGGCACGCGACTGGACGTTCTGATCGTTCTCGTCACCGTATGACTCAAGTGCCTGTCGAACTGGCGAACAACCCGACGCACGCGACGCAACCACACCAGCTCGTCGTTGCTCGACAGCTCGCGTTGTCTCGTTCCGCGAGTTGCCGGGGCGCATACAGCGAACACGCCCGGTCCAACCACCCGGCTCTCCAAGCTGACCCACCACCTGTACACCCCGATTCCTGGTTACCTCAAAGAGACTGCGGACGTGCGTGCACATAGATTCGCTAGCAGGTAAGCGAATCCTTAGCCTCAGTGGCGGCGCTCACAACGTTCCCCTGAAAGTTCGTGTCGCCCTGACACTGGAAAATGGTCAAGCAATGAAGCAGCGAACGCTGGAAAAAGGACAGTCATGGCGCGCACACAGCACAATGGACATAAGGTGTTCGGGACTGGAGGTCGCTGCTCCCAGATCTCTTCGATGGGAAGCCCACATAGGCCGAAATATTCATTGTCCGGCCAGACGACGTGGACGCGACCCGCGTAGCGGTCCGCGGTCCCGCCCTGCTGGTTGATGCCCCAGTAAAGCAAGGGATTCGCCTGCGCCTGCCGCATGGTTCACCGAACCCACGCAGTCCGGCTTGCGACAGTGTCCCGAAGGCGGAGTGCTCGGCCGGTCATGGTGCTTCGACCGCTCGACGACGAGTGACTATATGCCGGGGACTGCGCGACCGGGCGACGGCGTGCTCAACACCCTGGGAGGCAAGGGAAGAACCCACCGTCGTCTGCGATGTCTCGGGGGTTGGGCGCGATGGCAGTTGCTGACGGCATCGCAGGATCCGACGCCACTCAGCCACATACCACCAACCGACACCGGCTCCGACCACGCAGCCCGCCATGAGAAGAAGCGCCGCGGCGATCGCCAACCCAGACCCCCACGATGATTCAGCAGGGGCTCGTACGGCACTGGGGGCGAGCATGATCCTCGCAGCGGCGATGCAAAGTTGTGCTTTCATCGCAATGCGCTCCTTCGAAGTCTATCGGCCAAACCACCTTCACTGCCCGCCGAGGCGGAGCAGGTTCAAATCTCAACTTCGCTGTCTTGGATCAGCTCGCCCAGCCGTGTTAGTGATTGATCCTCCGACAGGGCAGACTGCTCGATATCGGCGAGCACGTGCTTGTAGTAGCTCACGTCCTCCTCGTTTTCAAGAACAAGGGTGGCTAGCGGAGTCCTAATTCTCACACTGGCAGGAAGAGAATCAGATTCGAATATGGTCACGGCTCCATGCTGCGCAACCATTGTCGCCGACAGTGGAATGATCCTAACGTGTGTCCGGGATGTCATCGCCAGGAATTCCAGATGGCGCAGTTGTTTCTGCATGATATCTGATACACCAGCGAACCCATGGATACAACGCTCGTCAATGAAGAAGGTCGCGCGGGCGAGAGTGCTCTCAGCGAAGGCCCATTGTTGTTTCAGCCGCGCTTGCACTCGCGACTTGACCAGGCCACCAGGTTCCGTCGAGCCCAACGCCAGGAAGGCTCTGATGGTGGACTCCTCATGCAAGAGTTCAGGCACCCCGGCGGGGTCGTACATCGCAAGAGAGTCCGCTTCCAGCTCCAGTTTGTGCAGGCAGTCGAGTTGCTCAGATTGCCCCGGGCCATGCCTCCAGAGGTAGTAGCCATCCGGCGCCGTACGAAATAGGCTCATGAGTTCGGAGAATTCGCCTGGCGTGGCCCTGATCAAGCCCAGGAGGCGCGGACACTCATCGAGTACGGGGAGCCGGTATCCGTGTTCGATTCGGGACATTTTCGAAGGCTCCCAACCAGCCATCTCCGCCACATATACGGCCTGAATACCGGCGCGACGCCGGATACGCCGGATCTCCGTTCCGATGACGCGGCTCATCTGGCTTGCCGTTTCACGTGTCATTGCTGACCACTCCTGCTGCTGTGGCGGAATCCCGCCGGTGGTTGCGATGGGCGACAAACACGGTGAACTCGTAGCCGCATTTGTCGAGCCGACTGACTACGTCTGCGACTTCTGGCGTGACCCAGCTCGGGCACCCGCTCACGTCGACCGCCAGTCGCAATGGAAAGCAGCACCCTCCGGGAGGTTACGGGGCCCATGTTCCCCGGAGGGTGCCGCTGGCCGGTCACTCGCAAGCGGAGGCTGAAACTGGCGAACGACCGGAGTCATGGGGAACAACGCGTTAAGAGCGAGAAGCAGATAGTCCAGCTCGCAGTCCGGCGGAGCGACCTTGCCGCGGCGTCTAAGGAGCTTCACGAGGACTCCCCCTTCGACGCCGGGTGTTCCGCGGACGGCAGGGCGGGCCACCCCAGGACAGCGTCCAGAACGGCATCGAGCCGCCCTTCCGCATGCAATGACGACGGCCCAGTGGGGCTATCAGTCTTCAGGCGCCAGGCGAACGACTTCCGCTCCGGGTCGTGCGCCATGACGACCTTGTCGAACTCACCGCCAGGCGTCTCCCCGAAGACGTGCTGGCTGTCGTCAGGACGTCCGCCGAAGTCGAAGACAAACCCCCTGTTGACCATCTCCCGCACTCGCATCTGGGTGCCCTCGGTCAACCACGACGGCAAGGCCCCGGTCATGCCGCCACCGACCCCGAGTCCCGAACCGCGCCATCAACGATCCGCTGCAGCTGCCTCGGGGCCGCCACTGGCCTCACTCGCTCGGGCAGGCCATCGATGTAGTCGCGGATCCGCGACCTCTTCCAGTCATCGTCGATAGGAACGGGAACGAATTTCTCGCCGACCAGACCGGGGTCGATAGGAACCAGTCCACGCGCGACGGGCCACATCTCCTGCGTGGTCTCCGCGGGGTGCCGACGGACGTACTGCGGCGAGTGCCGCCCGTACCGCGCCATACGGACCTCGCGAGTCTTGAGGGCGACGCCACTAGACACGGCAACGATGGCAAGGCCGAAGCCGACGCAGACGCCTGCATCTGCCCCTGCCATCAGATCTGACACTGCTAGAGCCAAGACCAACGACATGTGATCAACCCCTAGTCCGCAGGTGAGCAGTCAGCCACGCACGGCATCCGTAGGTGCAGTTGACGGGGCAAGCAGGGGGCGAAACCGGGTCGAACCGGATGAAGATCGCACCCCCACCTGCCTTTCGGCTGGTCAGTGACCGAGTCGGCAGCGGGGTTCACCAGAGCGCCGCATCCACCGAGGGTCACTAGACCAACACACGCAGACTAAACACGCGCACATGCGTTCCGCAATAGCCCGAAAGTGCGCACATGCGCGTTTTTGTCTCGCGCTATGCTGCGCACATGGCCGTATCTACGCGTGAGTCACGCGCCCTCGGTGCCTTCCTCCGCAAGTGGCGAGAGCGTGCCCGCCTGACGACGATCGAGGTTGGGGCGCATCTGGATCAAACGGCCGGCACCGTAAGCCGATACGAACTCGGAGAGCTTCGGGTCTCATGGGTCACCGTCACAGCACTTCTCGGGCTCTACGGTGGCACCGAGACGGATCTCGCCGTGGCTCGGCAGCTCTACGAGGCCGCGAAGAACGCGCCAAAGCCGGTTCGATTGCCAAAAGAGACACCGCCGGCTTTTCGGCGCCTCGTCAACGAAGAACAGTCCGCCGCCGGTATCCGAACGGTGGCGCCGCTGGTCTGGCCCGGGCTGGTTCAGCACGAGGAGTACTCACTGGCCCTCGGCGACCAGCTACACGATCCGAGTAGTCGATCGGGCGGCGCGAACAACGTCCGACGTGCCAGGCAACGACGCCTCGACCCCTCTGAGCCGAGCCCGCTCAACTTCCATGCGATCGTCGACGAGATTGTCGTGACGCGGCTTGTCGGTGGCCGTGATGTCATGCGTAAGCAGCTCCGCCACATCCTCGACGTGATGGACCTCGACAACGTCATGATCCAGGTCGTCAAGGCGGAAGCAGGCGCATACGGTGCGTCCACGGGTGGCCTCGTCATCGTGGAGTACGACCGGTTCAGTTTCGAGCTCGACGACACGGCCGCGGACGACGAAGGCAAGGGCGACGAAGCTGAGTCTGCCGTGTACTTCGAGTACCCCGCCGGGAGCGCTTGGGTGGAGAATCAACAAGACGTGCAGCGGTTCACCAAGACGTTCAAACGCGCCGCACGGGCTGCCTTGTCCCCTGACAAGACAGCCGATTTCGTCCACCAACAGATGAAGGTGCTATAGCGAGATGACCGATGATGCCAACGGTATCGATGGCGTGCTCTGGCACAAGAGCACCTACTCCGGCGAGGACGTCAACAAGACGGACTGCGTCGAAGCGGGCAGGAGGCCAGACAGCCGCGTTACCTATGTGCGGGACAGCAGCGATCCGGAAGGAGGCACGTACCGCCTTTCCCCTGAAGCGTGGAACGGCCTTCTCGAGACCGTCCGGCGTGACGGCAACTAGCACACAAGACTGATCCGACGATGGCGGGACTGGCTACGAGATCGCGCCAGGTCCCGCCATCGTTGCAGGTTGGCATCCATGGCGGACCAACTCGAAGAGACGAGGGAAGTATGAGCAGGCCGGTCGACAACAAGGTCCACGTGCGCCGTGAGCTGGACCTGAGCACAGCGACTTGGACCAAGACGCTGCCTGAAGGCGTCACTGTCGAGGACGCCGTCGAGTACGCTCACGTGCGACACAGTGACGGGATCACCTACACCGTGGTGCGCCAACCCTCGAATCCGGATGGCCAGCCCCTCGTGTTCACGCCATCGGAGTGGGACGCATTCGCCAAGGGTGTGCAGGCCGGAGAATTCGATCTCCCTGCCTGACGGCGACGAGCACCAAGTCTCCTCACAGGGTTCAGCTGTCGGACTTCTTCTTCCGCGGAGCTCGCTTGCGCACCGGCTTCGCCGGCGCCTCCTCGACCGGCTCCGGTTCGACGTCGACAGGTTGCGAGACAGCTGACTCGGCGTCATTGAACGCTTCGTAGATCTCGCTCGGGATCCGGCCCCGGTCAGCGATCGCGTAACCGTTCTCAGCCGCCCAGGCGCGCACCTGCTGGTTGCGCTCACGGTCAGCCGGCGCCGTCGGACGACCGGTCCCTGCAGCAGTGGACTGACCGGCGGCGACGCGGATCTTACGTCCACCGGTTCGCGTGCCCGCCCCGACATACTGTCCGAACACGTCGCGCAGAGCCTGCGCATTCTCGTCGGACAGGTCGATCTCGTACTGGACACCATCAAGGGCGAAGGGCACGGTCTGTGCGGCTGCGCCGCCATCGAGGTCATCGACGATTTCAACAAGAACCTTCTGAGCCATGGGGAGAGCCTTTCACCAAGTCGAGCGGGAGGGCTGAGCCAGCGCAGCAGAGATGACCCTACCGATTGCTTACCCGATCGGCGGTACGACCATCCCGCGCGCACGACGTGTCGGCACGCCGACCGTCCAATCAACACAACCCGCCCCAGGTACTCACCTTCAGTCCTGCCTCGACGAGACGGGATCGATCGAGCACGTTGCGGGTGTCCACGACGACGTCCCCAGTCATCGCCGTGGCAATGGCTTCCCAGTCTAGGTTCGGATACTCCGGCCAATCCGTGAGGAGAACCAACCCATCAGCGTTCTTGGCGGCATCGTATGGAGTCACGGCGACCGTTATTCCTGGAACCAGGCCCTGCACAGTGGGATCGTGGGCCGTCACGACGGCCCCGCACTCCACAGCCGCGCGTGCGATCCGTAGCGCGGGGGAATCTCGTGTGTCGTTGGTACCGGCCTTGAAGGTGAGCCCCAAGACGGCGATACGCAAGCCTTTGAGTTCTGCTCCGAGAGCTTCGCGTAGCCGCGCGATCACGCGACGCTGATGGTGACCATTACTCTCGATCGCGCTTGCCAGTACAGGAAATTCGACGCCTGCGTGCCACGCTTGTCGTAGCAAGGCATGTGCGTCTTTAGGCAGGCAGGGCCCGCCCCAACCGGGACCAGGCTGGAGGTAGTCGGCGCCGATGCGAGGATCCGTACCCAAGACATGGTTGAGGTCGGACATGTTGCCACCGAAGGCTTCGCAAAGTTCTGCAACGGTGTTGATGTAGGAAATTTTTGTTGCCAGGTAGGAGTTCGCTGCATACTTTGCCAGTTCGGCGGTGGCAGGATCAGTGAAGATGATCTGTGCGCGGACAGCGTCGTAGAGGCTGGCGACTCGCTTTCCGGCGGCGGGATCGTCGGCACCGATGAGAACGCGGTGGGGGTGCAGAAAGTCATAGACAGTATGACCTTCGCGAAGAAACTCGGGATTGGAGACGATCGCAATATCGGTCCGTCCCATCCACGCGCCGACCTTTTCGTTTGTGCCAACGGGTACCGTCGACTTCATGACGAGCACTGAGTCTGGCAGCAGCAGATGACGTATGCGGGCGATCATGTCGCAGATCGCCGTGAGGTCCGCGGCGCCGTTCGGCATGGAAGGAGTTGGCAGGCAAAGAAGAACGATGTCGGATGCACGAACCGCTTCTTCGACCGAAGTGTCGAAACTTAGTGTTTGTGCGTAAATTCCCCGCTGGATGAGGCTTTCCAGGTCAGGCTCAGCAAGAGATGTGCGCCCCTGCCGCAGCGCGGCGATCAGGCCGGCGTCGTGGTCGACGCAGGTGACAACATGCCCGATCGAGGCGAGGCATGCGCCTGCAGTAAGTCCGACATAACCACTGCCAATAACTGTGACACGCTCGTCGAGCGTCATAAAGGCCCCCTACAGTGCGGAGAGTCTGCGGAGGCACGCCGTTCTTACGGCCGTCCACCGCATGAGACTCAGGTGCTTTAAGACTCTTGGCCGGTGGCCGTGGCTGGAACTGAACGGTTGTCGACGGCCTGAAGCCATTGGACGCCGACTGCGGCGACTTGAACGAGCTCAGCGCGAAGCCGATTGGTGTTGTTCTCGGCTAGAGCTTCGGCGACTTCTTCAAAGAGGATGTGACGCCAGGTCAATTGGCCGGCAGCGGCAGCCCGTTCACACTCGGCGCGGGCCTGCTCGGCGAGGTATGTCCATTCTGGTCCGGTGCCGTCCGGCAGGTGATGTTGTACGCCGTGGACCCCATGCTGCGCTTCCCGTTCGGCAATGATGTCGGCCAGGACGCGTCCGAGACCGACGTGAGGCCCGAAAGCCAAACAGTCCGGCGGTGAGATAGTCATGCTGGCGCCTCGGGTTCCGGCCATGGCCGTACATCCGGCCAGGCGTAGCGATAGCCGTTGCGACGCAGGTAACGAGCGGTGAGCTGGTGATGAAGCTCTGCATAGAGCTGCAACTGGTCGAGCTGACAGGTTGTCCTGTCAGACGAGTTGGCCGTTTCTGTGTTGTATGCGGCCAACGCGTCGTCGATGGCGCGCGGGTCGAGACGGCCGTTGGTCATGGCCGTGCTGACGACGAGCTTGGCGAGGTCGTAGCCGAACGGAGCGAGGGTCAGATCGTCGAAGTCGACGATCGCGACACCGCGATCGGTGAGCAGGAAGTTGCGGATGTTGGCGTCCTTGTAAAACGCCGCGGGAGAGCTCGCGACCGACAAAGGCGCCCGGCTCAGAAGCTCTCGACGTGGAGACACGAAATCCTGGATCGTCAGATGAGGCGAGACTCGATGTGGGCGGTTCAAGACGGCCGTGCCGAGTTCGGCGATGAAGGCCGCAGCGTGCAGCTGTCCTAGTGCCTGTGCCAGATCTACGAGATCGGCAGGCCCTGGCTGCTGGTGACCTAGGTACTCGAACGTCAGCTTGTGTTCCTCGACCGCCAGCAGTTCAGGAAGCCGGATGCCACACTCGAGTTCCGCGAGCCAGGCCCAGTGCGCCGTGGCGCCTCGCGCCCGCTGCGGGTCTGTGTAGTGCTTAACGAAGGTCATGCCGGTCATGGCCGTACCGCCGATACGTACGTGACGGTGGACGTCGTGACCACGGGATGGTCATCGAGCCGTCGATGCAGCTCGGCCGCCAACCGGCCGGGTTGGGCAACGAGACCGTCCGGCAGCTCGTATTTCGGCGACGTCGCAACGTAGACGGCGAGGTGGTCGAGCCCGCTGAACCGGAAGACGTGTTCGTGGTGAACGACTTGCTCGACACACAGTGCCGTAGCGGTGATCTCCGCTGCGTTCTCACTGTGGAAGGACGTGTAGAGGCTGGGACGCGTGGCCGCGTGGATGTCGAGCCCGGATTCGGCGATGAGCTGGTCGATCTCGCGATAGCTGTTCGCGGACTTGGTGGCCAGGACGGCACGCCCTCCAGGTGTCAGGCAGCGCCCGACCTGGCCGATGACGCTGGCTGGTTGCGGAGAGTGGTAGAGGCAGAACGCCGCGACAGCGACGTCGATACTGGCATCCAGTTGCGGCAGATGGTGAAAGTCCGCGCAACAGGTCTCGACCGTACGTCCTGCAGCGTCGAAGCGTCCTCGAACCGTGTTGAGGAGTGCCGCGGATTGGTCCAGGGCGATGAGCCGTGCCGGGGCGAGACGTTGCGCGAGTTGCAGCGTGGTTGAGCCTCGACCGCAGCCGATGTCGCAGACCACCGGCGACGGCGGGGCGGAATGGGCAGCGAGCTCCACGAGAGTGGCGGTGGCGTCGTCACCAGCAATTTTCGCGGTGTGCAGGGCGTTGGTGCGTTGTTGGATTCGGTCGGCGTCGGCATACAGCTGACCGGCAATCAGATCGGGGTCGGTGAAGGGTGTGGCGGGCATGGACAGGCGCCTCCCCTGGAGCGGGTTAGGTCGAGGTGGAGTTCTCGGTTTTGACGTACGCGAGGAATCGCGCCGCCTGGCGTCGGCTGGTCAATGTGATCAGCGCTACGTGACTACCGTGTTCGCCGAGCAGCTGGCGAACCTTGGGGCGCATCGTTTTGCGGTAGCCCCAGATGTAGCGGACGAAGTCCCAGGTGATGCGGTCGTAGACGCCGTCCTTGGCGTGCTGTCCACCGCGGTACCGCCACCGGCGCTGCAGGATCCCCGTCAGACAGGTGATCGCGGGCAGATCAAGGAAGATCACGACGTCGGCCGCAGCGAGGCGGACGGGCAGGGTTCCTGCGTAATTTCCTTCGAGCAGCCAGCGGGGCTTGTCCACGAGGGCGCGCTGGAGCGCGGCGAACTCGTCTTGTGGGAGCGGGTTCCAGTCGGCGTCGTAGTAGACGCTGTCGAGGTGGGTCAGCGGCAGGTTAAGGGTCGTGGCGAGCTGGTTGGCCAGGTAGGTCTTGCCGGACCCACCGCAGCCGATGATGGCGATCCTGTCCATGGGCCGCGACGCTACCGGTGTGAGTTTCGGCCAGTTCGGAGGCTGGCCGGTCATGGCACTACCCCGGTCGGGGCAAGTTGCTCCGCCAGTACAGCGTGGAGCACGTCCAGCTGGCGTGAGACCCGGAACCTGTCCAGCAATGCCAGGCATGACCGCAGTAGATCGATGTGTTCGCCGGTCCCGGCGATCCCCTGCAGATGAGCGATGCGGTCCGCAGCGGCTGCGCCATCGACGACGTGAAGGTCTCGGGGCGCGAAGGCGGCTCCGCTGCGGAGCGTGGTGGGACTCAGAGGTAGACATCCGGCCAGGACGGCCTCAGCGAGGCGCTGCGTCATCTGTCCGGCGGCCGCATACCGGTCCGGAAGGAGCAGGACGGTCGTAAGCGCACGACCGTAGATCTCGGCGACCTCAGGGAACGGCACGCGCCCGATGAACTGGACGTGGGGCCATGGCTGAGTGCGCGGCCATTTCCCGGCGACGACGTGTTGGTGCTGCGAGGCGGCCGGGGCGAAGAAGGTGTCGAACGTGTCGTTGCGGTCGTATTGGTTACCGACGTAAGCCAAGGGCAGGTCCCGCGGCTGCGTGGCCAGGGCGACCGGGTCGGCTTCCTCGAGAGTGTGGTCGGCGATCGGGAACAGCAAGGTGATCGCGCCGGGGGTCGGGTGCAGTGCCGCTTCGCAGACCACGACGTTGGGGATATGACGCAGCGGATCGTCGGGTGGGAGCTTGCGGTCCTTGTCCCATAGCACCGTGAAGGTGCCGCGTCGGTAGGTGTAGTGGTCAAGCAGCTCCTGCTGGCGATGCAGATCACAGGTGTGCCCGGCAGCGCCACACCAGGTGGTGTTGCGGCCGGCGATCGGCCACCGCCACTCCAGGAATATCGCGTCGACCTCGGGCAGGCCGATGTCCCAGGTGTAGTGCGCGGAGAGGTCCAGGCCGGCTTCGGCCTGGTCGCGGTCGGGTTGCAGGAATATCAGCTGGTGTCCGCGGGAGCGGAGCCCGTCGACCAGCGTGCGGCGGTGACTACGTCCGCCGTCCGGGGTGTCAAGGATGCCGGAGCCGAGGAAACCCCAGAAGCTGTATCCGATTTTCACTTCGTGATCCACCAGCCTTCCATCATCAGGCCGTCGAGGCCGCTGCGTATGAGGCAGTCCAGAGCCATGTCCGGGGTGCCGCAGATGGGCTGGCCTTTGACGTTGAGCGAGGTGTTGATCAGCACGGGAACACCGGTGATGGCGGCGAACTCGGTCAGTACCTCGGCAAGAAACGGGTTCTGGGCACGGGTGACGGTCTGGACCCGGGCTGTGCCGTTGGCGTGGACGACCGCGGGAATCTTGTCGCGGGTGAGGTCGGTGACGCCGGATGCGATCGACATGTACGGGGTTGCTTGCGGAAGTGTGAAGTAGTCGGGAGCGTCGTCGGCGAGGACGACCGGCGCGAAGGGGCGGAACGGTTCGCGGAACTTCACGGTGTTGTTGAGCCGGTCGACGACATCGGGCAGCAGGGGCGATGCCAGCATCGAGCGATTACCCAGCGCACGGGGCCCGGCTTCCATCCGGCCATGGAACAGTCCGGCGATACGTCCGTCGGCGAGCTGGCGGGCGAGGAACTTGGCCGGGACCCTAGGCTGTGCCGCCGACAGGCCCGGACGAGGCGCTTCAGGCAGGACGAGTGGAGAATAAGCGGGACCGAGGTAGCAGTGGCTCGCCACGCCGAGAGGCAGTGTGCCTGTGCTGGAAAGGTGTGCGGCGGCGGCTGCACCGATCGCCGTGCCGGCGTCGCCCGGCGCGGGCGGGACGTGAACCTCGTCGAACAACCCGCTATCGACGATCTTGCCAATCGCCACGCAGTTGGTCGCGACGCCACCGCCAACGCACAGCAAGCTTGACGCGGTGAGCTGGCGCGTACGACGAGCGAGATGGACCATTACTTGTTCGGTGCGTTCTTGCAGCGCGGCGGCCAGATCCTCGTGTACTTGCGTGAGCGGCTCCCCTGGAAGACGGGGCGGACAGGTGGCTGAGGTGAAGGCTGGCCCGATCCGGGGATATTGGCGTGACAGCACGCGCAAGGGGAGCAAGGCGGGGTCGAGCGCGAAGCCACGGTCGGTGATCGGAATCGCTTGCGCGAAAAGCGATCGGAACCGAGCTGGGTCACCCAACGCGGCCAGCGCCATCACCGTGCCTTCCTCGTCGCCACGGCGCCAGCCCAGATGTTCGGTGACCGCTCCGTAGGCGTAGCCCAGCGATGCGGGATCGTCGATGTGCTCGATGATCCGGTAGTCGCCACGGTCGTCAGAGGTTCGGTGGGCGTAGCCGAGCGTTGTGGATTGCAGCTCACCGAGGCTGTCGGCGACCAGCACGGCGGCATCCTCGTAGCCTGAGGACGCGAACGCGTACAAGCCGTGGGCCCGATGGTGCTGCACAGAGCGGACTCGGGCGTACGGGAAACGCATGGCCAGCTCCCTGGTTCGTGCGCGTGTGCGAGACGCCACGTCGGCGAAGCTTCGTGCCCGCGCAAACGCGCGCTCTCGTTCAGCTCGGCGGATCAGCTGGCCGGGAACCTGGGGAAGAGCGCCGAGGTAGCGGTGCGCCTGGAAGTTGTAGCCGACAACGTCGACATCGTCGGCGGTGAGGCCGTTCTCCGCAAGCAGCCACGCGACCGCATGGGCAGGGTATGCCTTGGTGTGTTTGTCGCCAACGAGCCGTTCCTCCTCGGCGAACCCGACCAGTGCTCCGTTCACGATCAGCGCGGCTGACGAGTCATGGGTGTACGAACACAACCCCAACACCACCGGGCCTGAACTCAGTGCGGGTGTCATCGCCGTTCCCCGTTTGCGGCAACGGCAGGCGAAGAGGTGAGGTGGACATACCAGCGTTCCAAGGCGCGACCGAGCTCACCTGTTGTCGCTGCGGCGCTCATCCGTGCTTGGTCTCGGTCGCCTTGAGACCAGGTGCCGTAGCTGGCCATCAGCGCGGCGAACATGGTCCACACCTCGTTGCCGTTGTCTGGGGTCCGGCCGGCGATTACCTCGGTCAGCAGGCCCGACAGGTCATCCCACGCCACGTCGATCGGCGGCATCGAGGGTGACGGCGAGACATCGAGCGTGGGCAGGTCCGCGGCACCTGTGGCGTGTTTCTCGTACAGGTGCAGCGAATCCACGTGATGGTGGTACTCGCCGAGGTCGACGTTCAGCCAGCCCGCGAGCAGTTCCTGCAGGAGAGTGGCGGCGAAGATGTCGTACGGGAAACCAAGCCAGAGATCCATGCTGCGCATGGTGGTGTGCATATGCAGCCGCCCTTCGCGCAAGAAGAAGCGATACCCCAGAGTGCAAGGCACGTCGCGGTGGCCTCGTGTGTCACGTTCGGGGTCGAACAGCTGGATCACGGCTTGGCGCGAGTCAGGATCGCGGGAAAGCAGGCGCCGGACTTGATCAAGCTGGTCGATGCGACCACGCCACCGCCGCATCCGCGGACCGTAGGCACCTTGGAGACGACCGTCGTCGGTGTAGCGGGTCAAGGCCCGGTTGTACTGGAAGATCCATGGACCGTCCGAACCGGACAGGATCCATAACGCTTCCGCTACCGCGAACGCCGGATTGATCACTCGGAACGGGGGCACGTCGACAAAGCGGCTGCGCGGGTTGGTCAAGCACAGATGGGCGCCGAGGATCTCGGTCGTCGCCATCCCACGCGGACTCACGGTCGCTCCGTCCCGTCGTACTGCATGGCAGGCCTGAAGGAACAGGTCGTTAGCTGTGTCGCCGGTGAGGGTGATCATCGGGTTGCCTCCAGAGGCCCAAGTAGTCGGGATCGACGTTGCTCGTCGGGAAGGCTCGCCAGCCACGCCGCGTGCAGCGCCATGCCGTCTCTCAAGTCGACGGACGGGTGATAGCCCAAAATGCGCCGGGCCAAGGTGAGGTCGGCTTCAGTAGCCGGTATGTCTCCGGCCTGCTCTGCACAGTGGATAATCGGCACGGGGTTACCGGTGACATCGCGAGCCAAGCCCAGTATTTCGAGCATGGTGACGCTGGCACCGCCCCCGACATTGATCACTGCGGCGCGGACATCGGCCGTTGCGGCCGCGAGAGTGGCCGCAACGATATCGCTGACGTACGTGAACTCGCGCCGTTGGTGACCGTCGCCGTAGAGCGGCACCGGGCTTTCGTTGAGTGCGCTCAACAGCACTTGGCTTATGGCCATGCCTGGGCGCTGCCGCGGACCGTAGACGGTGAAGTACCGCAAGGCGACCACGCTGAAAGGAACGTCCGGACGTGCGGCGTAGGCCAGACACAGCTGTTCCGCGGCGAGCTTGGTTACGCCGTACGGAGAAATCGGTCCGGTCGGATCGTGTTCACGGCTTGGTCCAGGCGTCTCGCCATACACACTGGACGACGACGCCATCACAATCCGCCGGATGCCCGCAGTCCCGCTTGCAGCCAGTAGTCGTTGAGTGGCAACGATGTTGGAGTTGATGTAGTCGGTGAACTGTGGTCCCCAGGAGGTACGGACGCCGGGAACTGCCGCCAGATGAAAGACTGTGTCGACGCCGGACACCAGCTCGTCGAGATCCGCAGTGAGCAGGTCCGCCGTGACCACGCGCAGACACGGGTGATCAATCGACTGAGCAAGGTTGACCGCCGCAGTGACGTCGCCAGGGGGGCGGCGATCGACCGCGAGCACGTGTGCGCCCCGCTCCAGCAAGGCATCCACGAGGTGCGACCCGATGAAACCGGCAGCACCCGTGACCATGACGCGCGTGGGACCTTCAACACTCGTCCCGGTGAGGACCGTTCCGCGGTCGTCAGCCGATTCGACCGGTCTATCCATGACTAGGCTCCTCACCGGCTCTGCCGTGCGTCGGTTGTGGACGGTGTGATCGTTGCCGGGCCTGGTTCGGCCACAGCTTGGGATGCAGATCGACGGGCACAAACGAGGCGAGCCGTACTCCCCTGTCGAGCAAGGTCCTAGCGGCCTCGTCGAAGGGCGCGCAGGGCCAGTACCGACCTGCGCATGTCGGACACGTGCCCGGCGCGCGGAGTGTTGGCAGATGCCGGGTGAGCTGGTCGATAGCTTCTTCAGATAGCCCGGCAGGACTGTCGGTCGCGACGACCACGGCGCAAACTGCGCGAACGTCGCCGTCCGGTATCGCCGGTTCATGCTGGCTCATGGTGCGACCGAGCGGTGACAGGTAGGTCCTGCGGTACGCGATCGGGCCATTTGCGTGCAAGTAACCAGCGATGGGCGGGATCGAGGAAGTCAAGAATTTCGAAGTCGACTGCTGCTCCGTCGGGGGCATATCTGATCTGCCGGTATGCCTCGAGAAGGGCAACGAGCTGCTGCCAGTACCGGTCGAGGTCAAGCTCTTCGATGGACTCAGGCGTGTGACGGATCTGGTTGCCGCGCAAAAGCTGCTCTTGGATACACAGTTCACGAACCGCACCCATAGTCGTGTCCAGTGGCATCCGCAGATTTGGGAAGCTGACCGGACTCGTGGAACTCTCGGCATGGCTGAGGATTCGTTCGACACGTGAATGCTCGACGTCCTGAATGTGCATCGACCCTGCGTGGTGCGTGTATGTTCCCAACTCCAACGCAAGCAGCCGTGCCGCCAGCTCTTGGACGAATGTGAACGAGAAGACGGCCGCGGCCAAGTCGTCCATGACGTCGTTGGCCCGTGCGTAGCACACCGCGTGCAAGGCGCCGTCTCGTTGGAACAACTGGAACGCCAGGGCTCCCGACACGTCCGGGTGCATGCGTTCACCGACTTCTTGCTCGGTGAAGATCGGCATGACGGCCCGTTTGGTATCTGGAGCGTGCCGAATCAAGTCCACGGTGGCGTCGAACGCTGACCGGCCGTTGCGTCCGCTCACCGGACGGAACAGCCGAGTTCCGTAGGCAGTACCGTCGATGGTGGAGCCATTCGCGGATAGGGACCGCATGTGGGGCTCGTAGTAGGTAATCATGTTCACGTCGTTTCGCCCGCTGAGGAACCACAACGTCTCGGCCAGGTTGAACACGACATCGGTTCTTCGTGCTGGCAGGAACGGCAGGCGTGCTAAGGGGTTGGCCAGCTGGAACGACACGTTGAGACATTCCCTGGTGGGGTTGCCGCGGGGAGCGTTGCGATACTCCGCGTGTCGACCCACGTGATCGAGTACCGCGAGGTAAGCGTCATGGAAGCCGGCGAAGACCGTAGGACTCAACGACCTGCCAGACACGGGTCCTGAGGGCATATCCAGCTCCTTCGTGGTCGTTGATAGCCACGTCCTGTCCGCCTGTCGTGCTGCCTATCGACGCTGGCGGCTGACGGTGGGCCACGAACCCAGCGTGCAACAGATAGTGACCGGCCCGGAACTCGCTGCTGTCCTACTTATGTCCTAGAGTTGATCGCTGCCGAAGGCCGTAGATCGCTACGCTCGACTGCGGTCGACGAGGTGGGGACACGAAGGGCGTGCAGGTTGTGGCTGTTGTGAAGTGGTCCGGGCGCGAGGCACGGGCCCTGCGGGAGGCGCGGCGCATGAGCGTGCGCGAGTTCGCCGGCCACCTCGGCTTCAACGACGCCGCAGTCTCGAATTGGGAGTCTCGCGGCGAAAAGGCGAAGCTGAGGACAGCAACACAGCAAGTTCTCGACACTGATCTTTCCCTTGCACCGGAAGACGTCCGGGAGCGATTTGAGCTCGCACTCGCTGCCGGCCAGACACCACACGGTGAGCTAGGAGTCAGTTCTCGGGCGCGTACCGATGCACTGTTGAACATGTTGACGACGCAACAGGCCGCTGAGATGCCTTACCGCCCACCACCCGGAGCGATCCAGCACGTTCGTCGGTTTCTAGCATCCTCGTCGCGGGTCTGCGCTGTCACAGGCCCTGCGGGGAGTGGTAAGACGCACCTGACCTACCACCTCGCGACCGAGCTGAGCACTGAAGCTGACGTTCAGCTGCTCGCCGCGAACTCGTGGGACCTACCTGGGCTCGACCTGGCTGTCGAGATCCTCCGATATGCCTCGATTCCCCGCCAGCATGATGCGCTGCTCACCTTGGAAGCAGCCAGCTCCGCCGCGTCGCGAACGTGCGTGGTCATCGTCGACGGCATTTCATCTCAAGTCGAATTCAACGAGATCGGTCGACATATCGATACAATCCTGCGTCAGGTGACCTCGCCGTCGTTGCGCTTCATGCTGGTGATGCGCACGCCGCCGGATATCGAGACAGCCCCCTACCCCGTCCTGACTGCAGCTCTCTTCGATCCCCCAGGGCAGCACGAACCTGGCGGGCCTTTCATGCTTGGTTCGTGGAACCTGGTCGAGACGCAGGCGGCATGGGATGCAGCAAGAACTGACGAGCATCCCGCGTTCGCTGACCTTCCCACTGCGGTACAAGAACTGATCCGGCTCCCGCTCTACATGCAGCTTGTTCTTGCTGCAAAGCAAGGGAGCACAACGAGTGATGGCAACGCCTACACCCTCATCGATCATTGCGTCCGGACAATCCTCCGCGAGGACGGCCAGGATGCTGATCAGGCCCTGGCCGCGCTCGCAGACATCGCCGAGCGCAAGACACCTAACCTCATACCTGCAAACATCGCCCTCGATGTTCCCCGCGAGCAAGAGCCTGAGCCACAGCAGCAGCCAAGGCTCGGCTCCTCGGCCGCAGCGCTGACACGCGTGACCGCAACCGGCGACATCGAGTTTGCCCACGACGTTCTCCGCGAATTTGCCCTCGCGACGAGAATCGCTTCCGTCCTGCGAACCCGCGGCCGGTCCATCGCTCTGGTCAACGCGCTCAACGCGCTGGCTGCTCACGCACACAACTCGGCGACAGCGCGCAACATCTTCGAACTCGCGATCAGCTGTCTCGACGACACTGCGCGTGACCTGGTCACTGAAGCGTCGATGGCGCCAACGATTTCCACGCACACAACGCTGCCGATGATGCTGCGTATCGCCGCACAAGGAGCGAGGTTCGCCAACCGGGAAGTCCTGCGCACCTGCGCTCGCCGCAGCGACACTGAGGCCGGCCTTGAACTCGCCCAGGCGCTGCTGATGACGCCGGATGTCTATCCGGCACTCGGGCCAGACGCCAACGGATGGCTCCTCGGCCTCCTTCGTCGCTTCGGCTCCAAGTGTTGGAACGACGCCAAGGTATTCGTCGAGCAGAACCTCAACGCGGCTGGCGCTTACGCGCTTCTCGATACGGCCGACCTCGCCGAAGGCGAAGAAGCAACCTTCTTCGCCCGGCACTTCTTCTTGTTCTTCGGTGACATCGCCGACTTGACCGGTCCGCTCGAGGTTCTCCTCAACCAACGGAACTGGCGAGTTCGCGCAGCACTCGCCGAAGGCCTGCGCGACGACCACGCCCCCACGAACGCGACCAGCCAAGCCGTGTTCGGTCGGCTGGTGCACGATCGCGACTACAAAGTCAGAGCCGCGGCCGCGCTTGCCCTGCCGCGGGCGTCGCGGACGGCGGCGCACGACTACTTGCGGGTCCTGCTCGCTGACGAAAACTGGCACGTGCGAGAACGCGTCCTGCATGGGCTTCTCTCACAGCACGTGATCTCAGTGTCTCGAGACCCGCTCATCGCGGAAGCGTTGGCAGTCGTGAAGGCCGAGCCGACGTGGGCGCAGTGCCCCATCCACGTACATACGATCCTGCAACGGCTCCGGATTCTGCACGCCCCCACGGTCGACGCTGAAGAGTCCAACGCCACTGCGCGAGCGCTCTTCTCCATCCTGCGAGAATCGCGAACTGGCTGGGCGAACCTTACCGATCCCGCACGTGCCGCAATCGTCACGCGTGGGCAACAGAGCACTGACTGGCTCGTTCGACGCGAAGCCGACGGCCTCGCGACCGAACTTGCCCGCGGAATCCAGCCTGGCAGATCTGCCATCAGTGACCCGCGGTCGCACCGTGAGACGTTCAGGCGGCGACGCGGTCACCGTGCCCTCCAAGTTGCGCTGGACATTCACAACCTCGACGACGCCATCCGAGTTGCACAGGCCGCAGCAGCCGCCGGGGTCGACTTCATCGAAGTCGGTGATCCCTTGATCAAGGAAGTCGGCCTGCGTGCGATCGAGCAGATCAAGATGCACGTACCGGAGACGACCGTGATCGCGGAGATGATGTCGGCCGACTGGGGCCGTGACCAAGTTGTCCTCGCGGCCGAGGCCGGCGCCGACGTCGTATTACTCATCGGCCCAGCCAGCACGGCCAGCGTCTCGGCGGCTGTCGAGGCCGGACGACGCCTCGGCATACCCATCATGCTCGACGCGCCGACAACGTCGTTATCACAGCAGTGGGTCAGCGCCATGGAACGCGCCGGGGTCGATGGCTTCACGATCACTACCAACATCGACATCGGCATCGCCAGCACGACCTCCCTGACCACTGCCCGCAGGATACGGTCGTGGACCCAGCTCCCCGTGGCGGTATCCGGAGGTTTCAGCCCGGCTGACCACGCGATCATCGCCAGCCCTGACTGGGACATCCTCATTGTCGGCCGCAGTGTCGCCGACGCTGTAGACCCCGCAACCGCTGCTCAACGCATTGCCGAACTCGTCCACTCGAACGACTGAGGAGCCACATGAAGATCTCGCCGCTTCGCCAGGAACTCATTCCTCAGGTGATCGACCTGATGGAACTCGGCGCACCGTACATTCGGCCACGCACCTACTCGGACTACTGGCTCTACGCCACCCTGTTCTCTTCAACCTGCCCCGTCGCCACGATCGACGACGCGCTCGCCGGAGCCGTCATGGCATTCCGCAGCCAGGACAACCCGGACGACGTCTACATCCAGGACGTCATGACACATCCCTCATACCGGCAGCAGGGCATATCGAAGGCCCTGATCGCAGCCGTCCGCGAACAAGCTGTCTCGTGGGGAATCGATCGCCTCTACCTCACGTCCGAGCCCGAAAACACCACGGCACACGCGACGTGGCCAGCCATGGGGTTCATCAACCACCCCAGCGACTACAAGGTCAACGACATCTGGGTCACCGCCGATTTCAAAGGCCCCGGCAAGGACCGCGCGGTCTACGAACATCACTTATGAGTAGCCGCTCCGTTCCGTCGCTCGTTATCTGGGAGACGAAGGTAACGCCACACGGACGGAGGAGGAGATCGGAGCATTGAGGCACCCGCGACCGTCGAGCTTTACGTCCCAGGATGCTGCGGGCATCCACCTGTCGACTGAGAAGCGAGGCATTCCACCACGTCGGCCGGCTTGCCCGCTTTGTCATGCGTGCCGGGCGCGAGTGACGCGATCCAGCGATGATCTACCGAACTCGCCCGCGCCGACAGGAGGCCCGGACGCGCGCGAGCTCGAAGTCACCCCCACCGGAGGGCCAGCGGCGACACGGCCGCCGTGCACTCACAAGCGCGTCGTCGGCTGAGTCGTGCCAGCCCTCCAGCAAGCTGTACAGCCCACTCCTACACGTGCTACGACACCATGATCACGATGCGTTCAACTCAGCAAAGCAGCAATTGTCCCTGGTCAAAGACGGGCCGCGCCCGTGCCCACGCTGCGGGCCATCAGAGCACCATGAGTTGTCGGTCTTGTCGGTAAGCTGTGCGAGAGTGCGTCCCCTTGGTGTCTCTCGAGAAGGGTGAGAATGACAGAGTTCATCCCTGGCGTTGGTGCCGGGTCGTTGCTGCGGTCGGAGCTGCTTGTCGATGGGCGGTCCACCCGGATCGGCGCAATCCACCAGCTCGACTACGGCCAGGCCGTGGTGCTGACGCACGATCGCTGGAAGTTCGACGCTGGCGGGCTTCCGCAGTTCTCGTTCCTCCTGGCAACAGCGCAGGACGTGAACGATCCTCACGTTGATGACGATGAGGTTTTGCTTCTGCGTGTTGAGGGAACGGCGCCATTGTCGCTTGAGCGCGATCTTCACGCCGTGCGTGAAGAGTCGCTGCGCACAGCACTTTCAAATAACCAGGATCCAGCGCCATCGGTCGTGCTCGACGCGGACCTTGACCCGTTCACCAAGAACCGAGTGTCGTTCACCGGCGTGCGGTGCAAGATTCTCGGGACCTTCTATGAAGACGACGTGGACGGCGAGAAGGTACTGGAATTCGGCGCCGACGTCGACAACTTCTATGCCACTTCCACGTATCGAGTGTTGAAGCCGATTGGTGACGGACTCGCTACGATCGCTTCCTACCTCAAGCCGACCGGGCGCCCAGTCGAACGCGTGCGCATCGGAGCGGTGCGGTACTCCGCAACCAGGCGGCGAGCCAAGACCTCCAAGCAAGCCGACGCCGCTGTCGAAGTCAATATCCGAGACTTTATCGGCAACAAGACCGCTCTGCTCGGCATGACCCGAATGGGCAAGTCGAACACTGCGAAAATCATCATTGCGCGCACGTTCGTAGTCTCCGAGCGGCAGCGTGCCGCAGGCGGGCACCCCATCGGCCAGCTTATCTTCGACCCGCAGGGCGAGTACGCGAACCCGAACACGCAAGACGGAACCGAGATCGCGGCGATCGGCGCGGACCACGTCCGCATCTTCATGTTCGGTGCAGATGGAACGCAGTCACACGTAAAGCCTCTCAACATCAACTTCTTTTCCGAGAACCAGATTGATGCCGTTCAGGGGTTGATCTCCGACACCCTCAGCGGCGATGAGGCCGGTTACGTCAAGGACTTCGCTGGTACGTCATACGCGAATGTACCTGGCGACCGATCCGCCACCACGCATGCGGAGCGTGCCCGACTCGTCCTCTACGGCGCTCTCAAGCGAGCGGGATTCACTGCACCAGCAAACTTCCGCGCGAAAATCAACATTAGCGTCGCGTTTCAGCAAAAAATTGCCGCCGGGATCGCTCGCAACCCGTTCAGGCAAAGCGGAAGCGCTCCCAACTTCGCCTCTATCGCAGCAGGAGACATCGAAGACGTTGTCGACAAGATCGTGGAGCTATGTGACGCCGGAGACAATGACGCAACCAATTTTACGAAGGATATTCGTTGGAAGAGCGTCGAACCGATCTTCACCACTCGTAGCGGTAACCGCAGCGTCCGAGGCTACCGAAACCTAGGGCCCCTGCGTCCGTTTCACAGTCCAGCTACCCAGAATGACCCTGCGGTCGAGATTTACGAAGAGCTGGTCCAGGGACGCATTGTGATCGTCGACTTGCATGTCGGCGCCGAGGCCGTAACGAAGGCGCTGAGCGAGTCGATTACGCGTCGGCTCCTTTCCAAGCAAACCGAGGTTTTCACTTCTGGGGAGGAGCCACCGCACATCCAAGTGATGCTGGAGGAGGCTCACAACCTGTTCTCATCCGACCGCTACAAGGACGCCCTCGATGTATGGGTCAAGCTCGCTAAGGAAGCCAGCAAGCTGAACCTCGGTATGACATACGCAACGCAGGAGGTCTCCGGCGTTGCACACCAAGTCAAGGCGAACACCGCCAACTGGGTCGTCGCCCACCTGAACAACACAACAGAAGTGCGCGAGCTGGCCAAGTTCTATGACTTCGGAGCGTTCTCGGATGCGATCATCTCTTCCGAGGACCGCGGGTACGTACGGCTCAAAACCTTGTCCTCGCCTTACATCGTCCCTGTTCAGATTGACCGATACGACGTCGCGCTCGTCAACGAGGCGCGGGCCGCAGCTGGCGATCCAGCGTTGCCACCGAATGGGACGGCGTCCTGATGCCATATGAGACCGTCGGCGGGGCCCACGAAATCGCGTCGCGACTGGGCCATTCAGCAGCGGCAGTTAAGGCTGTCGCGGACCAACGCACCTTCCACGTTCCTGCCGAGGCGATCCAAGACCCAGATCTAATACGCGAGAGAATCCGCCCGCGAAGCGACTTCTCCGTCCCGTCTGGAGCAGTGCGCCTCACTGCCGCCTTGGCGATCGATGGTTCGCACGTCGTCGAGCAGGTCCGTGACGGCCTACCGTCGGTTCTTTACGGATTCGCACAGGCTGCCGCTGCGTACGTGGATCTCGGTATCCTCGAGTCACAGCGGGCGGAGCGATTCGTCGATCCCTACAGGATTGAGCGAGCGCTGAACACCGCCATCGTGACGCTGGACTTGCCTGTAGCCGGCGCGTACACGCGTCCTGGCGTTGACATCGTGACGTCGTGGCGCGAGGCGATCAATGAGCTGTTCCGACAGAAAAAGATCGACGTCAATCGCCTCGACCAGTCGCTGGTTGACCTACTCTTCCTTCTCCACGGTGCCCCCGGTGCACCAGCAGCAACCGTGCCAGTCAACTGCCCGACCCCTGACTGCCAGAAGGACGTACCCGTGCCGTCCGCTGGCATCAGCTGCAATGCATGCGACGTGCACCTCTATCCCACCGACGTTCTCCGTATCCATGAGGAAGTCGGCGAAGAAGGCACGAACCAGTCCGCACTCGGGCGCCTTATGTCCGTCATCGAACTGTTAGTGCTCACAGGGTTGGCGACATTGCTGTGGGAACAGTCTCGCCAGAAGGCTCTGCCCAAGACTCTGTTTATCGTCGATGGGCCACTAGCTGTGTTCGGCACGCCTGCGAAGCTGCGCGGGCGTGCCCTTGAATACTTCCAGGCGATGGGCAACTCTGCGCCGGGTATAGCACCGTATGTCTGCGGAATCGAGAAAACGGGAACTCTGGTTGATTACGCACGACAACTGGCTCGTCACGATATTATCGAGCGGGGCGAATTGCTGATATGCGACGAACAGGTCATCGCCCGCGTCGTTAACGCCAACAATGCTCGCGCTTATGGTAAGGAGACTTACTGGGGCCGCAAGTTCGTCTACCGCGCGCTCGATGGTCGCGTCGTCGTACTGACCGTGCCACCGCCAACCGGTGCACCATACGATGCCAATGGCGGCAAAGCTGACCCCTCGGACTACCCGACGTTGCCAGCGATCCTCGACGTGATCGACCGCACCGGCTCCTCAATGTATGTCGATGGCATCATCCCGGTGGCGGCCGCGCACGGGAAGGCGGCGTTTCCAATCGGCGTAGGCACTGACGTACTCCGCCTAGTGGCCACCACTCGACTCGGTCTCGACTCGCCTGGTGGAGCCAGGAGTCCGGTACGGTCTGCTCCATGATCAGGAATGTGGACGTGTCGGCGGTCGTGCCCGGGCGAGTCGCCTCCGTTGCCACGCCCGCTATTCCGACGCACATCCTCGACAACGCTCGTCGACTCGTTTCGCCGCTCGGTACCCTCAACCACGGCCTCACGACCGGGCGCTATCAGTCGCCGTTGCGCTACCCTGGAGCAAAGTCCTCCCTTGCACCGATGATCGCCCGGATCTTGGAGGCCGCCAAGGGGTCGCGCCAGGTTCCGGAGATCAACCTGCTGGTCGAGCCGTTCGCCGGCGGAGCGTCTGCCTCCTTACGACTCGTCGGCCACGGGATTGTCGACCGGGTGCTGTTAGCCGATGTCGATCCGCTGGTTACCGCTTTCTGGCAGGTAGCGGCCGCCGACACGGACTCGCTCATCGATCGTATGCATGATGAGTGGAGCCGGTACGTCAAGCCGGGCGGAATGACCGGAGTGGAACGGTGGGACTACTGGCGTTCATGGACGCCCGCTCGGAACGCGAAACCCGCCACAGTTCGGCTCGGCCTGGCTGTACAGTGCCTGTTCCTAAACCGCACGACGTTCTCGGGGATCTTGCATGGCAAGGCGGGCCCGATCGGCGGGCGAAAGCAGGAAAGCCAGTACGGCATCGGATGTCGCTGGAACCCTGCCTCGATCGAGGAACGACTTCGATACATCGGTCACCTGTATGAGACCGGCCGACTCGTCGACGTCTGGCGTAAAGACTGGAAACAGACGCTCGCTGACGTGCCCGAGCACTACCCGCAGCTCATCCCGTCCCGAGTCGTCGCGTACCTCGACCCGCCGTACCTCGAGAAGGCCTCACACCTATACCGCACGTCCTTCGATCCAAGCGGTGGATATGGCGGAGATGGGGCAGGTAAGTCGCGACCAAACGACCACATGCTCCATATACAGCTCGCTACATACCTGCGCACTAAGGCTCAATTCCGTTGGCTGCTTAGCTACGACAACAACCCGCTCCTGACTGACAGCCCGTGGCTCTACGCGCACGCACGCATGACGCCGAGCAAAGAGGACCGCGAGACACTCGGCGTGCGCTCTTGGAACCTAACTAAACGGTTGGTGAAGATGCGCTACACGGCTAGTGGCAAAACCGGCAAACGCAACGCCGACGAACTTCTCATCACAACCCTCCCTTCTTCCACCGTTCCTATAGATCATCAGCTGCGAGAGCTGCCCATGTAGTCGGGTTCGGAGGTCTTTCCAGGAGTCGATCACGCTGTTCGATGAACAGTACTTGGCGACTCCGATGCTGCGGGACACAGAGATTAGGACCCGTCCATAGGCTCCCTGCACGGGCCTGTCCGGACTATCGTCCGGACAGGCCCAAATAGGGTCGCTGGCGGAAGTGCCAAACCTCTGCGCGAGGGCGTGTCCACGAGATACGGACTGTCTGATCAGGAGCGCGATCGGCGGTCCGGCGTCGGAGGTACCCGGACCGACCGCGACAACCTGTCGATTGATACCCGCGCTGGAACGCAGAGTTTCTACGCCAGCTGCTCGTCCTGGCCCTTTCCGCCTTCAACGAGCAGGTCCTCGGCGCCCGGCTCGGTGCTCACCTTCTCGTCCGGGGCGGTAGTACGCCGGTACTGGGGGTGGTCGAGGTCCATCTGCTTCGCGGCGTGAAGAGGGACGGGGAAACGGGAGCGGCCGTCCCAGAACTGGGCTTGGTGGCAGAGCTTCGCCGTGGTGATGGCAAGAGCTTCCAGCGACACGCCGTCGGCGCATGCGAGGGGGTAGATTTCGCTGGCTGTCATGGAGTACCAGTTCTGGGGCATCTCGCCCTTGCGTCGTTCCTCTTTCTTCTCGGAGGAGACGGAGGGCTTCGCGTCCCATCGGGTGTACTTCGATCCCAGTCGGCCCGCGCCGTCGCCGTCGAAGGCGCGGGGCACGTTGCATAGGATCCAGACCGGGGTGCTGAAGTCTGTGGTGACTTTGTAGAGGGTTCTCGCGGTCTCCTTTTCCACGGGCTCGCTGTCCTTGCCCTTGGCGATGTAGGTGGTGCCGACCGGTTGGAGGACTTCTTCGTCGTCGATGTTGATGCGGATGATGCCGTGCGGTCGCTCGTCCCGGGCCAGGGTGCTGCCGGGGAGCCAGTAGCGGCTGTTCGCTTTCTCAGGCGAGCCGCCCAGGTGCATGTTCTGCAGGCCGTCCCACATTCGTCGGGAAGCGAGGGAGTCCACTGTGACGACGTACGGGGTGCCGTCCAACTCGTCGGCTAGGTCGGCGAGGGCGCGTTCGACAGTCTCGGCCGCGTCGTCCCAGCGTTGCCGGTAGTTCTTCTTGTCGCCTGTGCCCTCGGGGTATGCACTGGCGTGGAACGCGGGCTGAGCGGTGCGGTAGGGCTGCCAATCCGGTCGAATGGAGCTCCAGCCGAGCATGGTCCAGGCCTCGCCGTCATCCTGCGGGGGGACGAGAGCGGATGCGGTGATGATCACTTTGGGTTGGCCGAACTCTCCCTTGCGCCTGTTCTGCTGCCGCACGTAGATACCGACGTGGGCAATGCGATCGACCGGGTAGCCCGCCTTCTCGGGCCGGAGAGCGTTAGCGATCCGGTCATCGATGATGCCCAACGAGCGGTAGAGGTCGAGAAGGGCCATCTCGGCGGGATGGTCCTTGGCTTTGGGCTTGATGACGCCCTTGTCGTCATTGCCACGCAGATACTGGCTGGGCACGCCGCGTTCCGCGAGGATCTTTTTGGTCTGTGGCTTAGCGTCGACGTCGTCAATGCTTGCCTCGCTGCCGTCGGCAATGTCGGCGGCAGCGGGGATCTCGGTCTCGCACCAGGCACCGACGAGCACCCCGTCCTGGGAGAGCAGCGAAGCCCCGGTAGCGGCCAGCGCCGCGGTGCGGTTGCCGGCGGGTCCGGGCTTGAGGAAGTCTTCGGCGTGGTGGAACACCGCGGTGATGTGGTCGCCGTAGAGGGCGAACTCCTTGCCGTCGTGTGGGTCCAGGCCTTTGGGATCGAGGTCAAAGTTCTTGCAAAAAGTGTCGAGCATCCGTAAGCGGGTGTCGTCGCGGTACCACAGGCAGACGACGCGCAGCTTCGCGAAGCCAGCGGTCTCGATAGAAGCGGTGATGGACTCCGGTGTCGGGAAGAGACTGCCGCGTGCACGGATCGGACCTAGCGTCTTCGGCTCCGGATGGTCGGCCCGTTCCTGTTTACGGCGCAAGTACTCCTGCTTGGAGATGTTCTCCGCGTCGGTGGGGCGGTGCGGCATGCTCATGCGCACCTCGCGGATCTCCAGCGGCGCTGCCGTGTCGGCGAAGACGTTGGTGAAGTGGCGATGCAGGAGCCTGAGGTGGTGCATGCCGGTGCCGGTGCCGATGGGAAACGAGTAGCTCTTGGGCAGGATCGGCCAGACCTGCCCGGGATGTCCGCGGGGGAAGCGGACCGATTCCTTCTTCTCCTTCGCGTCGGCAAGCAGTTTCTGCTCCCTCCTCGACCGCTCGTCGATGGTGCGCAGGATGGAGTAGTCCATCTCCAGCCGGCCGAGGGCCTGCAGGGCCAGGCGGTTGATGGTTCGGGCACCGCCTCGGCCGGTGAGGCTGACCTCCAGCAGGGGACGCCCCCGACCAGGCTGCTCGGCGAGCGCGGTTTTCGAGAAGACGAGAGAGGAGGAGATGCGGGTCACTCGCGAACTCAGCATCAGCACGGGATCGTGGATGTTGGGAACGGTCTTCAGTTTCAGCGCGGTCCGGGACAGCGCGTAGCGGCCACCTTGCTCGTTCTGCCAGGGATCGTCGAACGCGACGAGTCCACCCGTGGAGTCTGGCCGAAGCGTGATGGCCCTGTGCTCGGAGATCGACCAGGGCTGAGAAGAGATGCGCTCGGCGAGTTCCCAAGCGACCGTGCGGAATAGCCAGCCGGGAGCTGTGGGCTGGCTATTGCGGGCGGGCTGGAGGTGGTCCGACAGAAGGTACTTGTGCTCGGTTGTGTCAGCGATCCGCTTGGCCAGCTCTGGCGGTGCGGTGAGATCGATCGTGCCAACGTCCTGCCCGAGGGCAAGGTGGTAGGTGAGGGTGATGACGCGGCGCAGCAGCGCGTCGTCGATCGGATTGAGTGAAGCGAGGAACGGGGCGCGGCGGCCCGGGTCGAAGTGGACGTAGCCGCCGCTGATCACGCTCAAGACCGTTGTGGCGATGGAGTAGGGCGCTTGGGCGTCGCTGTTGTTGAACCTCTTTTTGCAGTGCCGGTCAAAATCGTCCCACAGTTTCCAGGTCACTTCGTCGAGGTGCCGCACGTGGACCACGGCGTTGCCGACCAGCTCGGGGGTGCAACGGACGGCGAGGGCGTTGAGGTACTTGCCAGGGGCGGGGGCGTCTTCGATCACGTGTTTTGTTTCTCTCTCGTGCTTTCGGTCAGTTGCTCTGGTGGCCGGGTGCGGGGGCTTCGATGCCGGCGTAGGAGAGGAAGGCATTGAGTGCCTCCCCGTACAGGTCGTTCATTTTTTGCCGTACTTCGGGAGGCCACAGGGAGTGGATGCGCCACAGGACGGTCTCTAGGTCGGCGCTCCAGGTGTCTTCGTGGAAGGCGTAGTCGACCATGTGCAGCACGGCATCTGTCCCGCCGCGGCGGGCACGTCCTGCGAGCTGGATCAAGTCGACGATCATGCCCGCGACGACCTCGTCCTGCAGTGACTTGTGCATCGCCGTGAACTGGGGAGCCGTGCGCAACAGGAGCGCCAGCCGTTCCCATGCCGCATCACTTGCCTCGGCCAAAGCCTGTGACGGGACCGAAGACCCTCCTTCCGGCAAGGCGCGCAGTCCGGCCGCGTTGATGCTGCCGTACATCTCGGCAGGCTCGTTGAGCAGCGCGAGGGGACGTACGCACAGGTACACGGACCGGACCGCCGAACGGGTGCCGATGACGATGTTGAGCCCGCGGGCGATCAACGACAAAGGGACGACAAGGATCTTCCCGTGGCGTGGGAAGTCTTCGAACTCCTCGGCCGTCAGACGCACAGCGACGTTCTGCCTGGGCAGGTCGGGGTCGGCGCTGTGCAGATCCTCGGCACGCACGGCCAGGCAGAGTCCGCCGTCGTATCGTCCGGCCTGAGCGATACCGCGGGCCAGCCACGCGCACTGTTGATAGGAGTTGGCCACGACCAGGACGCGGCCCCGGTCGTCTTTGCTGGCGCGGTTGAGCTCGCGATGGATGTGCTGGTCGTACAGGTTGCTGCCGAGTTCGACGAGTGCGTCCTTCTTACGGCTGGGATGGGTTCCGGACACTTTGATGGGCTCGCCGAACAGGGGATGACCCTCGCCGTAGTCGATGCGGTGCTTCCTGGCCCGGATGGAGTTGGCCTGGGCATCGGTCATCCACCAGCGCACCGGGGCGTGCAGATGCTCGCGAACCGCCTCCGGGAAGTAGGCGGTGGCCGACAGCCCCATCACCGGCCGCTCGACACCGGCCAGGACCAGCGAGACGATCCCGCCCAGTTCGGCGGTGAAGGTGTGTGGGTCGCCGGCGATGGTCTGGGCGACCAAGGCGGCGTTCTTCTCCTTGTCGTCGAGTCCGGTGACGCGGTAGCCGGTGATGGAGCGCCCCAGCATGCCCAGCGGCAAAACCGCGGAGACGGCGCTGGGCTGCAATCCTTCCACGATCCTGTGGGCCGATCGCAGGCCCGAGGATCGGTAGTCGTGGGCCTTGCCCTGCAGTACCGCCAGTGCCTCGTCCAGTTCGATCATGGCGGTTCTGGTGACCAGCAGGTTGATGGCCTGGGCGCGTCGGTGCGGGTCTTTGACGCTGTCCTCGAGGAGACGATGCAGTTCGATCTTGACCTGGTCGAGCAGGTGCTCGCCCCGGGGTGCGACCAGCGCAGTGAGCGCTTCCCGCACCTCGGGCAAGTCGGGCTCAAGCATGCTGGTCTGCCCACCGAGCGGATCCAGGCGCTGGTACCTGGCGGGCATGAGGGCGTTGAGCTTCTGGAACAGCTCGACCGGAATGGACGTCTCGTCTTCTGCGGCCTCGTCCGGCCACAGCAGCCGCAGCAGGACGCGGTCACGTCCACGGGCCAGGTGCCAGCGAGTGCTGGTTTGGTCCGGGATACGTGCCTGCGCCCGGTCATCCTCCGTGAGGTGCAGGCTCAGGGCGCTCTTGCAGATGCTCAGCAGCAGGAACTCGGCCATGAGCCGAACGTGGCTGACCGCGGGCAGGAGGTTGTGCTCGTCGTCGAGGGGCAGCCGCTTGGCGTCGGTGTCGATCTCCTGGGGCGCGGCCGACCAGTGCCGGCGGGAGTGCAGGATGATCTCGCTGGCGCACTTGTCCACTGCCCGGGACTGGAATTGGTCGACCTCGTCGACCAGAACCGCGTGGCAGCTCCGCAGCGCGAACTCGGCGGCAGTCATACCGCGCACGGCACGGCCGTCGAGGTTGACGCCGATGCGCAGGTTGCCCTGCATGAACACAAAGTGGTTCATGATGACGACGTTGGCCTTAGCGGACTCGTACACGGGGGTGTACTTCCCGCAGGTGGGGATCCAGGGGCAGGCTGCCGCCCCTACTCCTTGGCGGTGCAGCGACAGGCAGGGTTCGCGGCCTGGTGGATAGTCGCCGGTGGCGTCGAGGAATGTCTTGAGGGCGCATCCGTACGCAAGGGGGTCTACATCGCGTTCGGCTCGCTCGCCCCACTCGCCCGGCGCGTCCGGATCCTCCTTAATCAAGGAGGCGAGCTTGATCGCTCGGTCGTGCATCCCCGAGGACGACATCAGATGCGCACAGGTGGCTTTGTGATCGATGACCTCGCTACGGTGCAGGTGGTCCAGGTCCTCGCGAACGTTCCGGGTTAGGGCCAGGCACGCCTTGATGTCCGGCAGGACGATCGCCACGCGCAGGTCGCGCGCAGCGAACCATGCGGCCATGACACGGACCAGCACGCTCTTGCCGGTGCCGGTCGGCGCGTTGAAGATCTCCATGCCGCCGGCGGTCAGCGTCAACGCCTCCGCGGGCGACACAGTGTCGGTGGTGTTGAGCACGGCGAATAGCTGCGCGAGGACGCGGTGCAGGTAGCGCTTGTCCTCCGGGTATCGCGAGTCGATCTTCTTCGCGAGATCCAGCAGCTCGGGCGTAGGGATGCGCAGGTCCGCCAGATGCGGCACGGTCGCGACGGAGGGCAGACTGTCGTGACCGAACGCTTCGGTGAACTGGGGATAGGCGGGGATCGTCAACTGTCCATGAATCTGCCCAACGTCCTTGACGAAGATCTCCCCGGTTTTCCACGTGCCAGGTCCGGCGAACTCCGCGGGCTTGGGGCGAGCGCTCGGACGCCGGAACCGCGCGGTCAGACGGTCGACGTAGCCGAGCGGGTCGCCTCCGAGCCTGGGTAGCGCGGCGGTGGCGGTGAACGGGTTGCCGCCCGGCAGTTCGAAGGGCGCCATAACCGACGAGTCGCCCGGTTCGTCGGAGTTCAGCTGTGCCAGCAGCGACCGTGCCACGACCGAGAATTTCGGGATGTCGGCGAGTTCGCTGGGAGCGATGGAGCAGACCTGGGCAATCCGCTGCTTCTCATCGTGGGGCAGTCCGCTCCAGCGGTCCCATGCCCGGTACTTCCCGGACAGTAGGAAAGCGGCTTCAGCGAACGGCGCGGCGCCGCGGGGATCCCCATCGACGGCCTGGGGGAAGTAGTGGGTCGCGAGGGCCAACGCGGCGTAGACCGCGGTCTGTTCGATCGGCAGGTCACTCATGCCCAGCTCACCCCAGCCTTCTCGCAGACCATCTCGCCGAACTCCGAGGCGGTGGTCACCTGCATGTCGTACTTCGCGCATACTCCCGACAGCAGTGGCACGTGACCGCCGTGGTAGTCGGGCAGCACGAGCCAGTCGGCTCCGCCCCGATCGCCTTCCTGGGCGTGGATGAGGGCGGCCAACGTCATCGCCGAGGTGTAGTCCTTGATGTCGACCTTGAACGGGATCTTTTTGCCTCGTTTCGGGCCCACCTCGACCAGCAGGTCGAAGGCATCCAGTCCCGGCCACAAGCTGACCTTCAGCCCTCGTGCGGCCAACTGGTCATGCAGCGCCAGCTCTGGCAGGCCGGGAATGGTGGTGTAGCGCCAGATCCCCCGAGTGAGCGCCTTGTGGCCTTCGGCGGCCAGTGCCGTCGGGACGTCGCCGAGATCCGGATACAGCACCGCTTCGCGTCCCCCGGGGCGCGGCGGTGCGGGCTCGGGCAGCAGCCGCGGCGCGCTGGTGTCCGTCGGCAGACTGAACAGGTAGGAGGCGCCCATCTCGGCGTGGGGTGTGTGCCAACAGTGCGCCACGCCCACAGGGGTTCCCGCGTTTTTCCGGATGGTGATCCGCATAGGCCACCGGCAGATCGGGCAGGCAAACCACCAGCCCCGATAGGCCGAGTCGTAGGGAATTTCTCGGTAGAAGTCCGCGACCAGCGGCGGCAATCGCAGGTCGGCCAACTCATTCACAGAGCCTGCGGGACAGCGGATGAGATCTCTGCGGCCGGCCTCATACATGGCCTGGTCGCCATGTTTGCGCAATAGCGTGAAAACCGTTTCCTGGTCGAGTTCCGACTGGAATTCCCGATCGCTGACCACAGCCGCGGCTTTTCCGAACTTGTGCAGCAACCGCAGCAGCATCTCCTGCTCGAGATCGAGATCGAGCGCGTCCTCGGTCACCTGCCCGTCCTGGTCGACCACACGCGTGCCTTGCAAGTCCAACGGCGTCACACCATCGGGCAACAAGACGGCCAGGTCACCCCCGAGTGCACGTCGGAACTCCCCGAACGACAGCGGGCTGCCCGGCCCACGCGCCGCCTGCATCATTCCGTGGCATTCCATCAGGATTTCCAGGCGCTTCTCGGGCTTCGCCTCTGGCGCAGTCATCGTCTTCGCCGCACGCAGAGCGGCCCTGGTTACCAGATACCGGACCCGGACATCATCGAGGGTCTGCGCGCCGTCGTCCGTGGAACTCGTCACGGGCCGAGAGCATAGAGGGCACCACCGACAAAAAAGCGACCGCGAGAATTAGGCCTCCGCGCTACGGCTGTTCGTCCGCGATCCCATCCAGTCCAGTGGTATCGATATGTGAATAGAGTTCGCGATAGATATCGAGATACTCGGCGACGTGTCGTCGGCCCAGCCGGGTCAGGCGCCACCGGTACTCGGCGACGTGCGTCCCACCGGGTGCCATGACGGGCACCGAGTCCACCAGGCCGCGACTCGCTCGTCCTCCGCTCTTGCCGCGGTAGCCCACACCGATGAAGAACAGTGAGCGGCCAGCCAGCAGGTCGTCTTCCAGCCCGTCAGGCTCAGCAGCGGCAACGCGCGCCACGACCCCCCAAAGCCACTCAGAGAGCAGGTGTGCTGCCGGCCCTGGATCGCGTGGTTCACCCAGCCCCGCCCTGGCTGCTGCCCGCCCACGGCGCGTGATCTCGACCAGCACCCGTACGACCGTGCCACCAGCCGGGTGTTCGACCGAATCCTCGGTAACTACCACCAGACCACGCCGCTCCAATGCGTGCACCGTCGACCCGACGCCAGGGTCGTGTACGCCGCGCCGACGCAACCGCTCCTGCAACCGCGTGTGCCCGACCACCGACGATGGGGCTTGCACAGCCAACGGCAAGCTCCGCCACTGCTGAGCCTTCGGCGCGGGTAGTCTCTGAACCCGACGCATCCACATCTCGGTCGCCGTCATGCGATCCTCCCGCATGATCTCCCCGAGATAGGTCTGTTGACGTTCATTCAACGCCTCCCAGGTTGCCAACGCCTTCGCGGAAGCCTCGGGCATCTTCCGTGGCGCCAGAGTCGGTGACTGTTCGCCATGGCGGGTCCGCATCCAGGCGTCCACGATCATCCGCACCGGAACCCCATAGGCCTTGGCCAGCGGAGCAACAAGCTGCCCCGTCACGTCCGGGTCCTGCCAGCGCCGTCCGCGGACCGACCGACCGTTTTCCAACGAAGAGATCTTGGACGCGGACACGCGCAGCTCGCGTCCCGCCGGCGACGCACGCAGCAACGCCGCAACCCGCTCCAGGGTCAGTCCTGCCGCATACCTCAAATCGATGAGCGTCTCCTGCCCTCGTGCAGTGCCCGTGAGCACATCCACTCCACAGTCCAGCGCCGCAGCCAAGCGCTCAAGACGCGCTGGCGTGGGTGTATGCCTACCCTCCTCGTAAAAGAAGATCATCCTGGCCGAAACACCAACTCGGGCAGCCAACGCCTCACGCGTGAGACTCAACTCCACACGCCGCGCTACAAGCCGCGACGGGTCGATCCCACGCAAGGGAAGAGGCATACCCACATACAAGGTGAATGAAGACTTCATCGCAACTGAAGTGGATCTCCGAGCCGCTGGACTCGAACACGAACGGCAACCGGCCTTCTACTGTCAACGCCTTCAGCCGCGGTCTGTTGGACTGAATCAGCCCAGATAGGGAACACAGGACAGACCACCACAGCTAGGCGACCTCTAGCTCCGTGCTCGTCGCGCCCTGCGGGCCACTCTCCGGCCGCACTTTCGCCACCAAAGCCCGCGATGTCGTCGCGCCAACCCTGAACTGCTTGCGAAGAGTCTCCGCGGATATCGGGCGCTGGTAACGTCGCCAATGGTCGGCGTCGGCAAGACGAGCCCGCTCGACGAGTTCCTCGTCGAGATCACTGGCCCGGCCGTGCGCCGCGCCCACCTGCTGGTCACGACGCAGTGGTCTGGGCCCGCGCTCCCCCTGCTCGACGCTGTCGTCCTTCGGCTCTGAGCTGTTGGATTGTTGCCCTGTTCCAGGATCACTTGCCGCGCTCAGCGCGCGGAGCAGGCCAGGGCCCACCTCTGCCCATCCGATCAGAAGCAACGGGCCGACCGCGTCGAACGCCGCCTTACCCCATTGACTAGCACATACCGGGTCAGCGATGTTCAGCAGCAGAGTCACCACGCTCGCCGCCAGCAGCAGGCGTCGTGCTGGCCGCAACACGTCCTCACTGGCCCCGGACAGGGCAAGGTGCCGCGTACCGACGAGCAACCCCAGCACCGTCAAGTCAACAGCCGGCGCCACCAGCGGCGCCACGAACACCGGCACCTGCAGCTTCAACGCCAGGTTCAACACGTTCCCGAACCCAAACAGGAACGTGAGACCAATGACCAGCCCCATCATGACCGTGACGAACCGAGCTACAGCCTGTGAGTTGGCGCTCATAACGGGCTCCCACCCGAGCCCGGAAGCTCGAAGCTCGCCTCGACCACCAACGTGCCAACGTAAAGCCCCAGGTCAGACCCGTTCCCATCCTTTGGTAGCCCTGCCGAGGGCACGCAGCACAACGAACCGCGCTAAAGCACATTTAGCGCGGTTTTTGGTATCCATCACCTTCGCGGCGCCCGAACCGGACATCCGGCAAATACTTCGGACCACGACGAATAGAAAACGTTTCCTTGGTTCGACATGTTCGATCCGGCCGCGCGTAATTATCCTGCGCCACGGTTCGCTGTCGAGACCCGGCCCGGGGTGATGATTCGTCACTGAGTCGCGACGGGCTCAGACCTTGATCATGTCGGTCGAGACCACGTCGGTTCAGCGGGTAGCGACCACGGATCGACCAAGACCGTCCTGTTGACGCCCACCTAGCGATCACTATAGGCTCTAACAATTTCTATAGGTACTCGCCTAACAGGCGAAGATCATGTTCCGTGCTCGCTCAACAACCTCACGTCGCCGAACCGGCGCACGTGCCGCCCTGCTCGCGGTTCCGCTGGCGCTCGCCGGCGTCCTCGGCGTCACGACGCCCGCCCAGGCCACCACGCCCGATCACCACACCAGGTCGACTTCGCTTACCTGCCAAGGAAAAGGCATCGACCGATCGGCCAAGGTGCGTTACCGCACCGAAACCTTCATCAAGGCCCCACTGCGCACCATCTGGAATCTGCAACCGACGTGGAAGCCTGGCCGTCCTGGCAGAACCCCGCCATCCCCATCGAGATGAAGCGGCTGGATCCGGGCCCGCTGCGCAAGCATTCCCAGTTCCGGTGGACCATTCCGGTACCGCCCGGCATGCCTTACCCGCCCGGTGACGTGATCATCACCTCCACCGTCCGGCAACTCCAGTCCGGCAAACGCCTCCGCTGGACCGGGCCCCTCGACGGCCCCGGCGGCATGCACATCGACGGCGTCCACGTCTGGAACTTCGTCAAGGTCCTCGGTGGCGTCATCGTCCGCACCGAGGAGAGCCGCACCGGCCCGCAGGTCGACAAGGATGTGCCCAACTCCACCGAGATGCTCGGCCAGGGCCTCGAAATCTGGTTGAAGGACCTGAAGACAGCCGCCGAAAACCGGTAGGAGCCCGCCCCGGCCACTCCTTATGCTCCCCGCCATGGAGATCATCGGGCCGGACGATGCCCTTCCCGGACGACGGATCCGGCGGATCGCGGTGGCGGGCCCGGCCGGATCGGGCAAGTCGACACTGGCGCGAACCCTGTGCGAGCGCCTGGAATTGCCGTTCGTCGAGTTCGAGTCCTTTTTCCACGGACCGAATTGGACGGTGCGGGAGGACTGGCAGGCTGACGTCCTGAAATTCCTCGACGGCGACGAGTGGGCCATCGAATGGCAGGGCGAAGAAGTCCGAGAGCGGATGACCGAACGGCTGGACGCGCTGGTCTGGCTCGATCATCCGCGCGCCATGACCGTGACCCGCACGGTCGTCCGGACGCTGAAACGCCGTGTCGGGCGCGGTTCGAAGATCGCCGGTGGCAACGTCGAGGGTCCGTTGCGCACCTTCTTCACCGATCGCGACCACATCGTCAAGCTCGCCTGGCGCTACCACCCGCTGATCCGGGCTCGCGTGCACAAGGTCATCGAGGAGAACCGGTATCCGGACCTCGTCATCGTCCGCCTGCGCGGGCAGCGTCAGGTCGACCGCTGGCTCGACGGCGCCTTCGCCCGGAATCTTCGCTAGCGGTCCCAGCGGGCTCCGTAGGCCAGGCCCGGAGTGAGGGTGCCGAAGCGGAGGTGTACCTCGTCCGCCGGGTTCAGCCGGCAGAGTTCACCACGGTGGCGACGACCGGCGAGGTCCTCCTGGAACACTCCGTCGAGTTTGGAAATCTCCTCGGGTGCTTCGCCGAAGCGGATTCTGAGGTCGAATCGCTCGCACATCCTGCTCGGGACGTACGCCAGTCGCCCGCTCAGCCGTCGCGGGTGGAACAGCATGGCGAACTCGTGGGATTCGCCGTGGGACAACGGTTTCGGCAGCGCCAGCCGGACGCCGCCGTGGTGGGTGGTGGTCAGTGTGCCGCCGTGGAAGAGCGTTGCTTCGTCGGGTGGGACCGAGATCGACAGGTCCAGCTCACACAGGTCGTCCTGGCCGGCGGTGACGCGGTGGTGCTCGAACACCTCCGGGCGCGGGCCGCTCAGTACCAGCGCCACGTTCAGCTCCGTCGTATGCCAGCGGGCCGTTCGCTCGGCGCGTTTTTCGCTTGCCGCGGCCAGGTCGGCGAGCATCGTGATCGCCTCGTCCACCCGGCGGCGCACCGTGCGCGGTTCGCGGTCCACCCGCGTCGCCGTCCACCGGAGGCGATCCTTGTAGAGCGGCTGGTCCGCGTCCGCGCAGATCGCGAACGCCGCCAGCGCGGCCAGGCGCAGATCGTCCGGCAGTTGCTCCGCCAGCTCGACCAGCCGGGCCGTGACCTTGTGCCGGATGACCGTGAGCCCGTCACCATCCGCTACCGCGCACGCGGATCGCAAGGTCGGGCCGACCCGCTCCTCGATCCTGCCCGCCAGCAGACCCCGCCCCTTGCGGAGCGACTTCAATTCCTGGATCAGCTGCACACGCCCGCTCATAGTCCTGCCCCCTTCTCGTTTCGGGACATGGTGCGAGCGCCGTGTGGACGGGAAGTGGACAGATCGTGCACGCTCCGGGGCAGCGCCCGCATCACCGACGCGATCAACGCGGGCCCCAGCCGTACGCCATCACGGGCCAGGAACGTGCGGAACGTACCGATCCGGCCGAGTGTTTCCTCGTCGGCGTCGCCCACTCCGAAAGCCACTACCCGAGGCCGGCTCGCCCAGGCCGGGTCCGTCAACGCGGCGAACGCGGCGGGCCAGGTCATCGGATCGGTCGCGCAACCGTCGGACAGGAAGAACATCAGCGGACGGTGCACCCTCAGCCGGTGGGCCTCGAGGGCGCGCACGTCACCGGCGATGGCCTTCCGCAGAAAGACGAACGCCGGCCCAAAACCGGTCCCGGCGGACTCACCCCGTTCCGGCAGAGGGGCAAGGTCGTCCATCAGATAGAGCGGTTGCACCTCGTACGCCGTCTCCGCGAAGCCCACCACGCAGCAGAGCACCCGCTCGGCGACCGACGGATCGGCGTGGATCCCCCCGCGGAATTCACGCAATCCGGCGTTCAGCGCACCGAAATGGTCGGTCATCGAAAGCGAGACATCACAGACCACATAACACGGCAATACGTCGGACTCCACCCAGTCACTCCTTCACACCCCGAGTCGGTCGGCGGAGTCTGTCCGACAGGTGTGCATCGAACGTGGAAGAAAAGCGCATCGACCGAACCCGGAAGGGCGATTGCGCGAGGACGATTGCACCCACCAAGGTGCATCCGGGAGGCCAAATGGAGTTCCGGATGCTCGGTCCACTGGAGGCATGGCACGACGGCGCACCCGTCTCATTGGGGGACCAACAGCAGCGATTCGTCCTCGTCGTGCTTCTCCTTCACGCCAACCGGCCGGTATCCCCTTCCCGGCTCGCCGAGATTGTCTGGGCCGGCCGCGAAACCCGGCCGAACCTGGTGCGCTCCTACATAAAACGGTTGCGCGGCGTGCTCCAGGACTCCGACGTCAGCATCGAGACGACTGCCACCGGTTACCTTTTGCGGCTCGGCGAAGACCAGCTGGACACCGTCCGGTTCGAGCGGCTACGCGCCGAAGCCGGACAGGTGCGGACCAGCGATCCACGCCGGGCCATCGAATTGCTGCGGGAGGCGGTGCGACTGTGGCGCGGGCGATTCCTCGAGGACATCGACATCGACCGGGTGGGCGGTACGGAGGTGCTCTTCCCCTGCGAAAGCCGCACCGACACCGTCGGCGACCTTGCCGAGCTGGAACTGACCACTGGTGACTACCGCTCGGCCCGCGATCGGCTGCGGCCACTGGTCCACTCCGATCCGGCAGACCAGAAACACGCCGAGCTTCTCATGCGCGCGCTGCTCGCCGGGGGCGACCGGATGGCGGCGCTACGCGTCTTCCGTACCGCCCGCGCCGCGCTCGCCGAGCAGGACGTCGAGCCGGGCACTGTGCTGCGGAACCTCGCCGCGCGGGCGGAGCAGGGTGAACCGCCGAGCTCGCTGCCGTCCCGGCCCGGTGAGTTCACCGGCCGCGCCGCCGAACTGGCGACGATCGAGAAGGCCGCGGCGTCCGGCACCCGGGCGGTCTGGGTCAGTGGTGCGCCGGGCGCCGGCAAGACCGGTCTGGCCGTCGAAGCGGCACACCGGCTGCGTTCCCGGTTCCCCGACGGGCAGCTCATGGCCCGGCTGAACGGCTTCACGCCAGGCCTCCCCGCCGCGAGCGTGTCCGAGGCGCTGACCGAGCTGCTGACCGAACTGGGTGTGCCCGTCGAGCAGATTCCGGCCACTGTCGGCCGGAAGGTCACGCTCTACCAGACGATGTTGTACGGCACGCGCACGCTGGTGGTGCTGGACAACGCGGCGACGCCGGAGCAGGTACGGCCGCTGTTGCCGGAGGCGGACGGCTGCCTGGCCATCGTCACCAGCCGGCGGATGGGAGACGCCGACTCCGGCGAACCCGTCCGGCTCGCCCCGCTGTCGCCGGACGAAGCGGCCGAACTGTTCCACGCGCTGGTCGGCCCGGCACGGCTGCGTGGCCGCGCGGCCGGGGTCGCCGCGGCGGTCGCCCGATGCGGCTTCCTGCCGATGCCCATCCGCGTGACCGCCGCGATGTTCCGGCGGCACGACCGGTGGCCGCTGGAGCACTTGCTGAAACTGCTCGAAGAGAACGGGCCGTGGGGCGAGGCCGACGGCACGGCCGCGATCCGGGCGTCCTATCGACAGCTTGGCGAACGGCAACGCGCTCTGTTACGCCTACTCGGCCACCTGCCCGGCCCCGACGTCGGCGTCGCCGGTGGCGCGGCGCTCGCCGGATGCGACGCCGGTGAGGCACGGCAGCTACTCGATGAGCTGCACGAAGTGAGTCTCCTGGAGGAAACCGCGCTGGAGCGGTACCGGATGTTGGACCCGCTCAAGGAGTTCGCGGCAGGCGAGCAGCAGCCAGGCCGCGCGACCGCGTTGGTGCGGCTGCTCGACTTCTACCTGGTCACGCTGGAGGCCGCGGTCGGCGCCGCCTACCCGTTCGACCGCGCGCAGCTGCCCGCGGTGGACCACACCGGCCTGGCGACACCCGGCTTCGCCGACGCGGACGCCGGGTTGCGGTGGATCGCCGTCGAACGGGACAACCTCGTCGCCGCGATCCGTTACGCGGCCACGAACGGCCTGCCCGAACACACCTGGCGGCCTGCCGTCCTGCTGTGGCGCTACTTCAACACGGCGAACCAGTTCGAGGACTGGATCGACACGCTCGAACTCGCCTGGCGGACGGTGTCCGCGGACCCGGGAAACGCTTACGGCCAAGCCCATGTGCTGCTCCGGCTGGCCACCGCGCGCGACCGGCGCGGGCAGCACGCGGAGGCGATGGAGCTGGCCTCGAAAGCGCTGCCGAAATGGCGCCGTCTCGGTGATGTGGGCGGCGAAGCGGCGACGTTGTGCGCCCTCGCCATCCCCATGATGGAGCTCGGCAGGCATGACCAGGCCATGGCGTACCTCACCGCCGCACTGGGCAAGTACGAGCAGATCGACGACCCGCGCGGCGAAGCACACGCGTTGAGCATGCTCGGCTACCTCAACGAAACTCGCGGGGACCTCGACGTCGCGCTGCGCCAGCACGAGTCCTCGGCCCGGATACTGACCGAGATCGGTCACGTCCAAGGGATGGCGCACGTTCTGAACAACCTCGGATCCGTGCAGGAGAAGCTCGGACTGCACTCCGAGGCGCTGGCCAGCTACACCGGCGCTCACGGGCACGCGGCCGAAGTGGGCGACCGCTGCGTCGAGGCCTACGCGTTGAACAACATCGGCAACGTGCACCGGCAGCGCGGCCGACTCACCGAAGCGGTGCGCTACCACGAAAAGGCCCGGATGGTGGCGGCGGACGTGCCGGACGCGGACCTGCTGACCCAGCTCTACCTCGACCGTGGCGCCACCGCTCTCGCCCGCGGTGCGCAGCAGGAGGCGCTGACAGCCTGCGAAGCCGCGCTGGATTTGGCCGACGGCAACGGGAATCGAGCCTATCGGGCCCGGGCGCACCACGGGGTCGCCAAGACCCGGCACGCGATGGGCGACCACGAGGGCGCCCTCTCCCATTGGGCCGCGGCGGAAAGCGAGTTCGCCGCGCTCGGGCTGCCGGAGGCCGGTGAAACGCGGGACGCCCGCGCGATGCTCGGGTGCGCCTGCTCAGCGCTGATGTAGCACCCGGCTCAGCTCCGGGTAGACCTCCCGAACCGTGTGGTGGCCGCGCCACCGGCTCAGGCACCGGGACAGTTCCCGGAGGTCGGTCCGCACCGTCGCCGAGTCGACGCGCGCCGCGTCGTCGAGCGTCTCCGGCAACGTCCGGCAGCTCTCGTCGATTTCCCCGTTCAGCGCGTGGGCGAGTGACCGGCGTGCCCCGAACCGGGCCCGCGACCGGCGGTTGGACAACGGCACCTTCGCCACCTCGACGTCCAAGATGGCCGCCGCCGCACCGACCTGGCCGAGGTCGGCCAGCGACCAGCCGCGGGCGAGCGCCAGCGGATTCGACACGGTCGAACCGAGCACGGGGTAATCGGCGGTGTGCGCGAACAACGTTTCACCCGCGCGGTCCAGCGCGCGCTCGAACGCGTCCCGGTCACCGGCCAGCGCGTGTCCCTGTGCCTCCCGCCGGGCCGCGAGGCCGAACGTCCGCGTTCCCGGCCGGTCCAGCCGCTGGGCCTGCCGGGCGAGGTCGATCGTGCCGACCGGGTCTTGGCGGTACAGGGCCAGCCCTGCTTCACGGACGAACGCGTAACTCGCGATCTCCCGGTCACCGCCTGCCCTGGCCAGCTCCGCGGCGTGCCGTGTCCACGACAGCGCGTCCGGTTCGTTCCCGGCTTCCTGGCTCAGCCACCCGACGTACTCCGCCATGCGGGCGGCGAGCAGCAGCAACCGGCATCGGACGGGCTCGGGGTTCCCGATGGCGAGCGTGTGGACCGTATGCGTCTGGGTGACGAGCGGTTCGAGGACCACCGCCGGGCTGGTCTGCATGCCGAGCCCGCGCAACTGCTCGAACGACGTCCGCAGGCCGTTGACCACGCCCTCGTCGAGGATCGGGCGTGACCCGCCCGCCAGTACGACGCCGAGTACCGCTCCCGCACCGGCCAGCACCTGACGGCGCCCGAGGGCACCGGCCCGCGCGGAGTGCGCCGCCTCGATCAGGGCGCCGCCGGCGTCCAAGACGCCGTCGCAGATACGAGCGAGCGTCGCGTTCGGTGGCTTGAGATCGTTTTCGATCTTGCTCAGGTAGCTCTTGCTGTAATTGACCCGCTTCGCGAGCTGGCCCATCGAGATGCCGGCGGCATTCCGTTGTTCCCGCAACAAGGCACCGAATGTTTCGGCCACGCCGACCTCCATTCCGAGTTTTCGAGTACATCATTCCGGCGGAGGCGGCGCAATTGCCGGGCCGACGTCCGCCGGCCCGGCCCGGCGCGCCGGGGTCAGCCGTGCCAGGGATTGCCGTCGGAGCCGACGGTCGTCGGCGGCGGCGTGACGGTGCTGGGCGGCGGCGTTCCACCGTCGTCACCGGCGTACGCGGTGGTGGAACCGAGCATCGGCAGCGCCAGGACGGCGCAGATCGCGAGGACGGGAGCACCGATTTTGGCCAGCTTCTTGTACATGACGAATCCTCCAGTGAAAGGTGATTGATTGAGCGCTTTTCGTGATTTCCGCGCCCTGTAACCAGGATTCGTGATCAGGGATTCGCCGACAAGGAGTTGACCGTTGCCCGAAAGCAGCGGTCAACGGGGCACGGGAATCCACGCCCTGTGCACGTCTGGTCCACACGCCACGTCGATGCTGCGCCGAAGACCGGCGGCAAGCCGGTTACGAGCAGAAAGGCGCACCGTGGAAGAGATCCCGAGCTATGACCTGGCGATATCGTTCGCCGAAGACCGGCAGTCAGGTACCCGCGAGCTGGAGGACGCGAGCAGGCAGCGGGGTCTGACCGTGCTGCACGACCCCGAGCGAACCCACGAGTGGTGGGCCCGCAAGAGCGCGGGCGATCTCCCCGACGTCCACGTCCGGTTCTTCGTCCCGGTCATCTCGGCCATGGACGACTTCACCACGGCCATGCTGCGCGCGGTCGCGACCGGCGACCAGCATGTGCTCCCCGTCCTGGCCAACGACGTCGTCGTGCCGCCGGAACTGCTGCACCCGCACGTGTCCTACCTGCGCGACGGCGACCACTTGATCGAGGAGCTGGCAGGCCGGGTCGAGAGGGCTGAGGCCGCCGGGTGGGAGCGCGGCAGGCTCGCGGACGTGGTGACCCGGGCACGGGAGATCGAGCCGCCCGCGGCGGTGCCGGTCACCTTCAGCCGGTACGTCGAGCAGGACGCGGCCCTGCGCTACTTGGGTGAGCAGTTCGCCGCGGCCATCCCGAGGCTGCGAAGCCGCGGGTTCGCGGGCACCACGCATCACGGTGACGAGCGGATCGCCTTGCGGATCGAGCGGGCGGGCGACATCGTCTACGCGCTGGACGTCCAGCGCGGCGGCATCGGCGGTGACGAGACGCTGAACTTCGTCGTCGGCTTGCATGACGCCACGAGCGCTTGCACGAACGGCTGGGCACGCCCGATCTACGACACCGAAACCGGCACGGCCAAGCTGGAACTGCACGACCAGTCGGTGTTCGGCCGCGACCGCACCGAGCCCCGGACGCTGACCCGGGAGGAGTTGTTCACCGCACTCTGGCAGCGGATCGACACCGTGCTGACGGCCACCGCCGGTTGATCAGCGCGAAGGCCGCGTCCCGTTTCGGGACGCGGCCTTCGGGTCAGCGGCCGTCGCGGGCCCTGTCGAGCACTTCCTCCAGCCGCAGCGGGCTGGGCGGGTGATGGCTCAAGCAGAGCGGCGCCTGCAAGCGCCGGAAGCCGAACGTCTCTCCGGTGACGTAGAACTGCCCGCGTTCGAGTTGCGAAATGTCCCCGACGGTACTTCCCTTGGCCCGCGCCATCTCATTCGCGGCGGCCACCTGAGCCGGACTGTTCAACCGGCCGAAGAACTGCGTCGTGGCGTTGCCGGTGATCTGGTTGTGCAACCCCTTCGGCGCCTGGGTCGCGAGCAGGAGGCCGAGCCCGTACTTGCGGGCCTGCGAGGCGAGCATGATCGTGCTCTGGGTACTCGCCGTCCAGGCCCCGGACGGCGCGATCGTCTGCGCTTCGTCCATCACGAACAACCCGCCCAATGGCCGGTCCCCCGCCGGATTGCGCTTGATCCAGGCGAACACTTCCAGCTGGAGCTGGCTGACGAACCCCTGACGCTGTGCTTCCGACGGCAGGCCGATGAAACTGATCACCGAGACACGCGCCCGCCTGCCGGGCGCCGGGGTGAGCAAGGCCGCCGGATCGACCGGCGTACCGGTGCCGCCGAGCAGTGGATCGTTGACCATGGCCGCCCGCAGGGTCTCGGCGAGGTCCGCCGCCATCTTGGTGGCGGTGCTGAGCCGGCTGACGCCCTCCGGCAACTCCGCGAGCACGTCGACAAAGCCGGACAAGCTGCGTGACTCCTTCCGCGCGTAGTGCGTCAGGGCCTCCCTCAGCACGGCCTTCCCGCGAACCGCGGCCTTCGTGCCACCGGCGACCCTGGCGTACGGCACCAGCCGCGCGACGGCGGCCTCGACGGCGGCGGTGAACTCGTCGGCATCGTCACGTACCCCGGCGAAGTCCGGCAGCGGGTGGAAACTGAGTGGCCGCCCGCTGGAACGTCCAGGAGTCCAGACGACGACCTCGACATCGGCGAGATACTCGGCAGCGCTCTTCGCGTCGCCCGGCCCCCAGTCACCCGGCGGGTCCGGCCACGCGTCTCCGAGCCGCGCGAGGTCGTTGTTCGGATCGAGCACGATGGCCGAGACTCCCCGTAGAGCGCACTCCTCGACGATCCGGCGCAGCAGCACGGTTTTTCCGGAACCGGAACCGGCGAAGATGACCGCGTGTTTGCGGAGGGATTCGAGTTCGATGCGGATCTCGTTGTCCGCGCCAAGGGTGATTTCGTCCTCACTAGCGGGTTTCGGCGGCGGAGGACGGGTTTCCCGCTGGTTGCCATGTGGCTTTCCCTGATCGGGCAAGAGCTTCCGCAGCAAGTTCGTCCGGCTGGCAGGTTTCCTGGCGACGAGCCAGTTCAACAGCCGGTAACTCTGCTCGGTGAGCAGCTGGCTCAGCGCCCAAAACGTCTTGACATCGTCCTTGCTGATCTCGACCCGGAAGCCGCCATTGTGCTCGACCTGTTTGAATTCCCTGGTCGTCACCTTTCCGGTCCAGCCGTCGAGTCCATGGTGGACCAGCACCAGGTGCCGATGGCGCACGCCGTCACCGATCCCGGCAGCCTTCCTCGCGTCCCGCATTCGCCGCAGCACCCGGTTGCCGTGCTGATTCGGTCCGAACACGCGGAACATCCACCGTTCCTTGACGTCCGTTTCCTCGTCCAGCACCCGCAGTAGCCCGACGTGCAGATTTCGGCCGCCGTCAGGCGGTTCGGTCTCCCACGCCCGGTCGTCGTTCCCGACTTCGGTGATCCAGCACCGCAACGCGGCCTGCATCAGGTCCGGCATCACCTCGTCTTCGGCGTGATAGTTCAGGACGGCGTCGACGTCGGTGCTCTCGCGCAGTTCGGCGAACCGGCGGTCGAAGTCGGCGAAGTAGTCCGGTTCCATGCCGGGTTCCGCCGGTGGCGGCGGCTCCTGCTCGACGGCTTCGCGCGGCTTTTCCTCGAACGAAGTGAGTTCGCTGATCCTGCCGTGAAGACACGCTTCGGCGTGTTTCTGGATGCTCCGGAGCAGCTGTCTCGGGGTGTAACCCGGCCAGGGCTCGGCGAAGGTCGCCGCGGCCACGGGCCAGGCCGGATGCGGTGGTGTGAAGCCGATGCCCTGGTAGATCACCCCGAGCCACTTCTCGACCAGTGTCCGCGCGAGTTCCGGATCGACGATGACCCCGAGTTGCGGCGTGTCGGTGAAGCGATCGTCGAACGAATCAGTGGCCGCACCGCACAGCAGTTCCCACGTGGTCGGCAAGCAGGCGACGATGGTGACCGTTCGCCGGGCCCGCTGCCGCAACTGGATCAAGCCGTCCGCGATGAGCGACAGCTCGCTTTTTTCGACCGGAGGTTCATCGATCGCCTTGTTGATCAGCGAGTCGAGCTGGTCGATCGCGGCCACGCTCGGACCGGTGAGCGCGAGTACCCGGGAGATCTCCGCGGCCAGCTCGAGAGACGGCTTGGCCTCGACGGGCAGGCCCCACGCCCGGCGAGCCTTCCGCTTCTTGTCGTCGTCCGCCGCGCCGGAAAGGTAGTCCTTGCCGATATCGGCCAATTCGATATCGGCCGCCCCGTACAACACCAGCGCACGAATCGTGTCGGCGCACTCAACGGCGACCTGTGCGTCGACCGGTCGCAGCGCGCCCAGGAACCCGTTGAGGGCCTCGGCGGTGATCCGCGTGCGCCCCAGCACCGCGTCCACCACCGGCTCCGGCGGTTTCGCCAAGGTGCACAGCCGCCGCAGCAGGTTGGTCAGCTGGAGCTGGGAGTCGGCTCCTTTGCGCAACAGCTCGCTGCGCATGGCCCGCACGACGTCGTCCCAGAACGCGGGTCCGGTCGAGATTTCGATCAGGAAGAAGTAGCCCTCCTCGTCCTGGACAGTTCGCCGGACCCCGCCGAGCAGGTGGGTCTTGCCCGCACCTTTCTGCCCCGTCATCGTGAGCCCGAGGGGGCTCGATCCCCGGCTGTTCTTGGCGTCGGCGACGCTCGCACGGATCCGGGCTTTAACGCGTGTGTGCAAACCCTCGACGTGGAACGGCGAATCCCCCCAGACATCGTCCGGGGTCTCGGCGGAGTTGAACCGGACCGCGGCGAGCGCTTGCTGTTGCTGTTCCTCGGTCATATTTCCTCGATCGCCACGACGTGTTTGTCCTCGGAGCCGATCCGGATGGCCGCGGCACGGTCGGCATCGGTGAGACTCCGTCGGTCGGAATCCGGGGAGAGGTTGACGAGACCGGTCTTCGTCATGGCGATCAGGGTCTGATCCACCTCTTCCCGCTCCGCCCCGTCAAGCTTGGGACGAAGATGTGCCAAGCGAACCTGCGCATTAGGCCTGGGCGCGAGTTCCTGGTAAACGCGGCGGATCAGCTCTTCGAGAGTCTCGTCCCCGGCGATCAGATCGGCGATCGAGATGCCGTGCTTCCGCGCGTAACGGGCGAGGTGACGCAGGAACTCGAAGCCGATCCGGACGAGACCACCGGACCGCTCCGGAGGTTCGAGGTCGGCGAGTGCCCGCTCGCACCAGTCCTTTCCGGCCGGGGTGATCCGGTGGACGTAGGGCCGCTTGCTGGTCTCGGTCTCCAGCAAGCCTGCCTTGATCAGCTTTGCCCTGCCGACGGGCTTGAGGTCGACCCCGTGCTCGTTCTTGAGGTCTGGATTGGTCATTTCCCCGCTGTTGAGCATCAGCACGAACAAAGCCGCGCGCGCATAGGGTTCATACTTCTCCGGCATTCCCGCTCCCTCACTTGGTCGAAACTCTGATCCGGCGGTCGACCCGATCGAGCAGGTCACCGATCCGGGCGTGAAGACCGTCCGAAGCCGTGACGAGATCGCCGGTCGAGCGAACTTGGTTCAGCTGGGCCAGATCCACCGTCAGGTCCTTGAGCAATCTCAGATCGTCGTTGTGCAGTGCGGCGGCCAGGTCATCGACGGTCTGCTCGATGAGCGCCCAGCGGCCGGGATGTGACACCTCGGCCGGGACTGTGCGGAGCACGGCGGCGACGTCTTCGAGCGTGGCGAGGTCCGAACCGTCGCGACCCGGTGGTTCTTCGGTGACGATGGCGTGCAGCTGCCGCGCCACCTGGAGCGGCAGCAACTCCTCGCCCAGCCGGAAGAGCCGCAGGTTGAGGAGGAACGGCGGCAAGGCCTCGGGATCGGTCCGGCTGGTGAGCACGCAGAACAGCTGCCGGTCACCGTCGGCGTCCAGCGTCTGCCGGAGAAACCGCTCCGCCTCCACCGCCTGCCAACGGCTCAACGTGCCGTCCACGACGAGACACAGGTGCTTTGCCGGGAAGCTGCTTTGCTCGAACTCCAGATCGCCGGACTGTGACCGGTCCACCCGGAGTCCGAGTGCCGCCATGGTCCTGATCAGCTCGTCGGCGACGCGCGATTCCAGCCTGGGCACCGACACCAGCAGGTCCAGGCTGTACGACTGCTGATGTGTCCGTGCCACCGCGACGTAGGCGTCCCGGTTGTCCGCGAGCAGGTCGGTGCGGTCGAACTGCTGCGCGATGATCGCGGCCACGGTCTCCAGTGCGAACGAGATCTGGTCCGACGAAGGCGTCCTCTCCTCGTGGACCGGTAGTTGCTCGCCGAAGCTCCAGTAGGAGACGTAGGGCACGGTCATGTGGCGCAGCATCAGTTCCTGCGTCACATTCTTGTCGAGCCAGTTGCTGAACAGGACTTCCGTCGACTCCGCGGCCTGCCGCCGCCAAAACTCGGCTCGCTCGTACTCCACCCGGTTGTCCAGCCGGGAAAGGATCGGGAGCACGAAGTGCGGCGGACGGTCGTAGGGCAACCGGTCTCGCGCGGCGTTCGCCTGTTTCGCGATCCGGACCGCGCCGTCGATGCTCTGCTGGTTGGCGGTGAACACCACCACGAGCCGGTCCGGCAGATGGGCGGTACAGATCCCGGCGATGTCCGAGATCCCGGTGCGGCTGTCGATCAGGACGAAGTCGTAGTCACCGGTCCACTTGGCCCGGCACCGCTCGAGGAAGTCGGCGAAACCCCGCGCGTACAGGTCTTCCCAGTTGATGCCTTGGACTCGCCGGGAATAGTTGTCGTCTTCCCGGCCGGCGGCGAGCAGCGCGAGGTGACCGCCATCGATGTCGACCCGGACCGCGTGAGCCGACGGCCCCTTGGCACCGTTGAGGAAGTCGTACGCGAGGTCGATCACCCCGCCTTTCGGCCGTCGGCGCAGCAATGGGCCGAAGTAGTGCTGAAGGCCGGGTGCTTCCAGATCCCAGTCGATGGCGAGCACCCGATAGCCCCACCGGGCCAGCAGCACCGCGACGTTGGCCAACGTGAAACTGCGCCCCACGCCGCCCTTGTAGGAATAGAAGGTGACGACCGTGCCGGTACTGGTCATGGGTCGAACCTCGGCATGGGCGGCGACGGGGTCAGCACGGGGTTCGGCTCCTCGATGATGGGCCAGTCGGGCCGCCAGGGCGGCACCTGCCGCAACAGCTCGGCGAGGTCCCTGGCGCAATCCCGGACCTTCAGCTGGAACGCGTGCCAGTCCTTGCTCCCGTGAAACGCCCTGTCCGCGCCATCGAGCCCCTTGAAGTCCCACCATGACCGCAGGCGACCCTCGTTTTCGAAATCCACCGAGTCCGAGTAGCGAATGGGATAGATCAATCCTTGCGGGCGATCATCACTGGCCAGTCCGAGCATCTTCTCGCGGGCCGCCATACTGTCCCATTCGGCCATGCACCAGTTCGATCCGAAGTAGGGCGCGGACAGCACGGCGACCATGATCTTGCTGTACCGCAAGGCGCGCTTCAACTCCGGAGACCAGGCCACACCTCGCGACATACCCTTGTCGATGAAAATCTTCGGACTCGGGTAAATCTCATCGACGAGATATTCCTCGAGCTTCGGATAGAAGTGGTTGAGCAGCCATTTCGGCGCACTTCCGTGCCGACTGTAACTGATGAACAGGTCGTACTTGTAATCGGACACGCGATCGATCATAAGCAGGTCGAATGCCGTAGCACCAGAAAAATAAGTTGCCAAAATGGCGAAATTGTCCAAAAAAATGATAAAAAGTGGACAGTCGATCAAGTCCGGCGCGGCAGCATGGCTCCGCTGGTGTCGCGTGATCCTGCAGGTCTTACCCGTGACTGGACGGAGATCTCCCGTGATCAGACGGAGATCGCCGTGATCTCCGTCTGATCACGCGTGATCGCCGCAGGATCACGCGAGATCGCCGTCCGATCACGCGACGCTAGTGGAGATTCCGGGCACGCCAGACCACGCCGAGGCCGGGGTCTCCGGTCGAACTCGGCTCGATCCGCTCCACCGTGAAGCCCTCGCGCTCGTAGAAAGCACCCGCACGCTCGTTGGCCACGAAATGCTCGATGTACAGCCGATCGGCGTCCACGGGCAACTGTCCGATGAGGGCGTCGAGCAGCCGCGGGCCCAACCCGCCGCCACGATGCGCGGGGTGCACGTAAAGCTTGTAGATCACGTGGTCGTCGCCGTCGCGTCCACGCTGCCCGACGCCGACCAATCGCCCGCCGTCGTCGGCGACCACGACCGAACCGCGGGCAACGGCCCCGCCGATGTTCGTCTCGTGCCACCACATCCGGACCTGCTTGTCCGCGGCCTCCGCGCCGATCAACGGCGTGTAGTGGGCTCGGACGTGCTCCTCACCGAAGCGGCAAATGGCCATGACTTCGTCTCGTTGGGCGTTCCGCACGACCGGTTCGGTTCCCATCGCGCCGCCTTTCCCCTGCACCCTGACCTGATCTGCCACCCCGGAGGGACCTTTCGGGCAGTCCCGAGTCGGCAGGCTTGTCCTGACCCCTGCTTAGTGGTAACGATACGGTGCGGATCATGGCATGGTCGCCTCCTCGTCGAACTCGGCTCGCGCCGGCAAAAACTGCTTCACCTTGGTGACCGCGTGGGGCGGCGTGTCTTCAACGAATCAGGCGTTTTCAGGGAGCAAGGTGTGGAGCCGGATCTGAGGCCAGGCGAGGACCTCGAGTACTACCTCGAACGACAAGCCCGTGAAATGCAGGAAAAGGCGGCCCGGCTACAGGAGGCCTTCGCCACGGCGGGCGCCACCGTGACGTCACCGGACGGATCCGTCACCGTGACGCTGGCGCCGAACGGCGCCCTGAGCAACATCCAGCTCGGCAGGCGGGCGTGCGCGCTGGGCGAGCCCCGGTTGACCGCGACGATCATGGCGGCCGTGCGCGAGGCGCAGATCCAGACCGCGCGCGCCGTGACGAACTCGGTGGAAACCATCGTCGGCGACGGTGAAGCCGTCGAGATGATGAAGAGCTTCCTCCCGCCGGAACCGGCCGTCGACGCGTACATGGACGACAACAAGTTCGTTGAGCCCTCCGAGCCGGAGGAAGCTCCCCCGCCGCCGAGGCCCTTCACCCCGCCGCCGCCTCCGCAACAGCAACCGCCTTCGGGAAGGCCCGCACCGCGACGTCGTCCTGCCCGCGACGACATGGACGAGGACGAAGGGAACCCCTGGTGAGCGGCGGACAAGACATCCCGGCTTCCGAAGCTTTCGACACCTTCGGCCGCGAGCTGAACGGACTCGCGGACAACATCCGCAAAACCGGTGATCTCGTGGGCCACATGGTCGCCGACCCGGGTCTGTACGGAATCCTCATGGGCCAGATCATCGGCGCGGCCGCGTCCGCCTACTGCGGGGAAACGCGCGACGCCTTCAATAAGTACGGCGAGTCTCTCGAAAAGCACAAAGAGAAGCTCGACAAAGCCGTGAAGGCATACAGGGCCCAGGACGAACACGCGCGCGACGAGATCTCGAGGTACAAGGCGTGAGCGGCGCAGACACCGGCAAACTCGGCGACAAGAACAAATACGAAGACAATGTCGACTACAAGCCCAACGATTTCTGGCACAACCCGAAGGACCTGATCACCTCCGACGATACCCGCACCAGCGGCGCGGGAATCATCAACACGATCGATCAGCTGCAATTCGCTGTCAAAGACAACGACAAGGTGATGCAGGGCATCGCCGGCGCGGGTCTGGTCCTCGAAACGCTCGGACTGGTGATCGATCCGCTCGGCAGTGTGCTCGCCGCGGGAATCGGCTGGCTCATCGAGCACGTCACCCCGTTCCGGATACCGCTCGACATGCTGTTGGGTGATCCCGAGGGCATCTCGACAGCGTCCGCCGCTCTCGGCAAGCAAAAAGAAAACGTCGAGCAATGGGCCGAGAAGCTGAAAGCGGATGTCGGCAAACTCGTGGACTCCTGGAAAGGTGACGGCGCCGACTCCTTCAAGAAGAGCACCGAGGAGCTCGCCGCGGGCATGGACGCGCTGGGCACGTCCCTCGATTCCGCGAAGAAGACCGTGTCGATCTGCGGTGCCGTCATCGGCGCCGTCCGAGGCATCATCCGCGACCTCATCTCCGGCGTCCTCGGCGGCATCCTCGCGGGCGCGATCGCCGCGGTCGCGGCCATGCCTTTCACGTTCGGCGCTTCGGTCGGCATCTTCCTCGGCACCGTGTTCGCGACGGTCGCCATCGCGCTGTCCAAGATCGCCGCCCAGATCGCGAAGCTGACCAAGGCCATCACGGCCGCGGCGAAGTCGATCAAGAACCTCGGGAAGAGCACCAAGGGATTGGCCGACGACGTCGGCAAGGTGGTGGACGACGTCGTGCCCGCGCCCACGCCCGGTGGTGGCACCGGCGGTGGTTCGGGTTCGGGTAGTGGCGGCGGTTCTGGTAGTGGCAGCGGCTCCGGCTCCGGTTCCGGCGGCGGTTCGGGCTCTGGGTCCGGTGGCGGTTCGGGCTCCGGCACCGGTAGTGGTTCGGGGTCCGGCAGCGGTTCCGGTAGTGGTTCTGGCTCGGGCGCCGACACCGGCGGCGGCACCGGTTCCGGTGGTGGCAGCGGTTCCGGGTCTGGTTCGGGCAGTGGTTCGGGTTCTGGCTCTGGTAGCGGCTCGGGCACCGACTCCGGTGGCAGCACCGGCACCGGTTCAGGCAGCGGCTCCGGTAGCGGCAGCGGGGGCACCAACAGCGCGGACAACGGCGGCACAGGCGGCACAGGCGGCACCAACAACGCCGACGGCAACGGTGGCACTGGCGGGACTGGTGGCGGGCGCGACACTGACGCAAACGGCAACCCGTACCGAGACAACAACGACCCCACCTACAACCCCTGGACAGACCCCAAGGCCGACAACAACTCCGGCTCCGGCAGCGGCTCTGGTTCCGGAAGTGGCTCTGGCTCCGGAAGTGGCAACGGGGGCACCAACAGCGCCGACAACGGCGGTACTGGCGGGACCGGCGGAACCGATTCCGGCGGCACCGGCGGGGGGCGCGACACCGACGCAAACGGCAACCCATACCGAGACAACAACGACCCCACCTACAACCCCTGGACAGACCCCAAGGCCGACAACAACTCCGGTTCCGGTTCCGGTTCCGGTTCCGGAAGCGGGGGCACCAACAGCGCCGACAACGGCGGCACAGGCGGGACCAACTCCGGTGGCACCGACTCCGGCGGTACCGGCGGGACCGACTCCGGTGGCACTGGCGGGACCGGCGGGACTGACTCCGGCGGAACCAGCGGCGGAACCGGCGGAACCGACTCCGGCGGAACTGGCGGAACCAGCGGAACCGGCGGAACCGACTCCGGCGGCACCGGCGGCACCGGCGGCACCGGCGGCACGAACAACGCCGACGGCAACGGCGGAACCGGCGGCAACGGCGGAACCGACTCCGGGGGCACCGGCGGAACCAACAACGCCGACGGCAACGGCGGACCTGGTACCGGCAGTCCCGAAAAGGACAAGGGCTGGCTGTTCGGCAGCAAGGAAAAAATCCAAGAACAGTTCCTCGAAGCCGCAAAGAAGTACGACCTCGAGCACCCCGGAGCGATAAAGCCGGGCGAGCTTCAGCAATTCGAGGACAAGCTGGCCAAGTTCATCAAGTACACGGACGGAACTCCCGCCGGGCTCAAAGCGATGGGCTTCGATGAAGCGGGCGTCGATAAAATGACGAACATCATCAAGACGTTCACCGATCCGAACCACAGCGGCACGGCGCTCATCACGAAGAGCACGATCGACATGATCCGGGGCGCGTTGCTCCCCGGCGTGGCGGCCGGAGAGGCCTTCCCCGATGAATGGCGAGGGGATAACGCTTCTGGATCCGACAAGAAGGAATAGGCGTTGAACCCGGTGCGGGTGTCCACACAGGACACCCGCACCGTCGACTTCGCGCTATGGCCACCACCGCGACACCCACTGGACCAGGTTCCACCGAGTGTGCTTTCGTTCGGATCATGACTGAGCGGGTGAACATCTCCTCCGGCGGAGACTTCGAGCAGATTTTCGGCTACAGCCGGGCGGTGCGCGTCGGCGAGCACATCCACGTGTCCGGGACGACGGCGCGCGAGCCGTTCCGGTCGGGTGACGCGTACGAGCAGGCGGCGGCCGTGCTTTCGATCATCGAGACAGCCTTGCGGGAGGCCGGTTCCAGCCTTGCCGCGGTGGTGCGGACAGTCACTTACGTGACCGACATCAAGGACGCCCAACTGGTGGCGCAGGCCCACCGCGAAGCCTTCGGCGACGTGCTGCCTGCGGCCACAATGGTCGAGGTCTCGGCGTTGCTCGACCCGAAGATGAAGGTCGAGATCGAGGCCTACGCCATCGAGAAGTAGCTACCTCCCGAACGAACCGACCAGCACTTCGGGAGTCTCACGCGTCGCGTAGAGCTTCCAGAAGGCGTCGGCGAAGACGTCCGGGTGGATCACCTCGGGTTCGAAGTCCAGCGGGACCGAGGTGATCTCCCGGTGCGGAACGCTGCCCTCGATCAGCGCACCGACATTGACCGCTCCGGCGTAGACGCCCTTCTCGGCGAGCACGGAGTTCAGGTTGTGGAAGTAGTTCCGCAGCGCCGCCTGTGCCATCCCCACGTTGCCGAGGAACGGCGCCGGGTGCAGGCCGGATTGGCCCGCGGTGAACAGGATCGCGCCGTCGCCGCGCTCGGTCATGCCGGGCAGCACGGCTCGCACCAGCGCCACCGCGGACACCAGGAACCGGTCCAGGATCAGCCGCAGGTTCTCCGGATCGACGTCGAGCACCGGCGCGATGCCCTCGCCCATGTCCCCGCCGCCGGGGTTGAACGCGACCGCGTCGATCCGGCCGATGGCGGTGACGGCGGCCGCGATCTGAGCCGGTTCGTAGACGTCGGCGACGAACCCGCTCGCTTCGATGCCGTCGCCGTCGAGTGTGGCGACGAGGGCGTCGAGGTTCTCGGTGGTGCGCGCGACGAGGGCGACGCGGAAGCCTTCGCGGCCGAAGCGACGGGCGAGCGACAGTCCCAGCACCGGTCCGGCGCCGAAGATCGCGAGCGTTTTGGTCATGTGTCCTCCCAGAAGACTTAAGTTGAGGATGCCCTCAACTTCTTCGAAGGTACACACAACTTGAGGCCACCTTCAACTTGACTACGATGCGGTCATGACCAAACCCCTGCGGAAGGACGCCCAGCGCAACCGCGACCTGCTGGTCGAGGCAGCCAGGGGGCTCTACGCGGTGCGTGGCCTCGACGTCGCGCTCGAAGAGATCGCCAAGACCGCCGGCGTCAGCATCGGCACGCTGTACAACCACTTTCCCCAGCGCGTGGATCTGGTGAACGCCGTTTTCGCCGACCGGACCGAGACCGTCGCGGCCATCGCCGAACACGCGCTGACCCTCGACGACGCCTGGGCCGGGTTGACGTCCTTCGTGGAACGGATCTGCGAACTGCAAGCCGCCGATCTCGGCTACAACGAGCTGGCCTCGACGCGGCCACCGCAGACCGAGGACCTCGAACGCGGGTACGACCTCATGACCCGTGTCGTCGAGCGCGCCAAGGAGAGCGGGGCCCTGCGCGCCGACTTCACCCTCGAGGACATGGCCTTCGTGACCTGGGGAATCGCGCGCACCGTGGAGGCGACCGCGGCCGTCCGGCCGGAGGTCTGGCGCCGTCATCTCGCCCTGCTGTTCGACGGGATGCGCGCCACGTCCGCGAGCCCGCTGCCGGAGCCGCCGCTGCTGCCCGACGAGCTGGCGCGGCTCATGGGCGACTGCGACTGAGACTCCTCAGGCAACCCATCTTCCTTCCGGAACGTGTTCACGCCGGAGGGGAGATCCCATGAAGACGAAACTTCTGCTCGTTTCCCTGGCGGGGGCACTGTTCGCGGTGACGGCCTGTTCCGGGGAGCCACCACCGCCGCCCACGACGGTCACCGCCACGCCGTCATCCACGATCCCCGCCCCACCGTCGGGGCCGGACACCAAGACCGTCGCCTGGCTCGACGGGGTGTGCGGCGCGGTGTACGGGTTCATGAAGGCCCACGACGAATACTCGCGCAAGCAGCAGTCGGGAATCGAAGTGACCCGCGGCGCGCTCAAGGAAGAACTCGGCATCCGCGCGGGATTCGCGGGCAAGGTCGTCGACGACCTGAACGCGCTGCCCCCGTCGCCGATTCCGGGCGGTGACGCGGTGAAGAAGTCCCTTGTGGACCAGTACACCGCGGCGAGGGACGCGGCGGCCTCCGGGAAGCAGCGCCTGGAGAAGTCCGGGAACGAAGCGGCCATGGACGCGGCGATCAAGGCGATGGACGCCACGCAGAAACCGGTCACGGAAACCCCCGATCTCTTGCCCGCGCTCAAACTCGAGACACCGGAGCTGATGGCCGCCGCTGCCGAGGCCAAGAGCTGCGCGTCTCCCCGCTGACCAGGGCGTCACCGCGAAACGGAGTCCCATGAAAACGAAGGTACTGCTCGTTTCCCTGGTGGGGGCGCTGCTCGCGGTGACGGCCTGTTCAGGGGAGGCTCCGTCCGCTCCGGCGACGGTCACCGTCACCCCGCCCCCCGCTGCCCCGGACACCACGACGGTGGCCTGGCTGGACGGGATGTGCGGCGCGATCTACGGATTCGTGAAGGCCAGCAACGACCACGCGAACCGGCAGAGTTCCGGGATCGAGGTGACCCGCCCCTGGCTGAGCGAAAATCTCGGGGTTCGCGCCGAGCTGGCCGGCAAGGTCGTCGACGAGCTGAACGCGCTGCCCTCGTCGCCGATTCCCGGCGGCGACGCGGCGAGGAAGTCCCTTGTGGACAGTTACACGACGGCACGGGACGCAGCGGCGGAAGGAAAGCGGAAGCTGGACTCCTCCCAGAGCCAGGCCGCACTGGACGGCGGTCTCAAAGCACTGGAGGCGGCGCAGAAGCCGCTCATGGAGACCACCGATCCCTTCGCGTCGGTCAAAATGGAGACGCCGGAACTGCTGACCGCCGTCGCCGCCGCCAAGAAATGCGTGCCCAGCCCTTGAGTCAGGTGGGTGGGGTGAAGCCGGGCGGCATGGTCATCGGCCGTCCGGTGTTCAGGCCGCCGTCGACGAGGACGGAAGTCCCGGTCAGATAGCCGAAATCCGGTGACGCCAAGGCGAGTACGGCCGAAGCGATATCCGCCGCCTCGCCCATCCTCGGCAGGCCATGGACATTCAGCGGTCCCCAAGCCTGCTTGAACTGTGCCCACAGGTCGTCCGGGATACCCGGCGGGCGCACGAGCCGCGTGTCGACCGTGCCCGGGTCGATCGACAGCACCCGGATCCCCTTGGCGCCGTAGTCCAGCGCGGCCGCGCGCACCAGCCCCTGCACGGCGCGTTTGCTCGAGGTGTAGGCGGCATGCCCCGGCCTGGTCTGTTCGGCCTGCGCCGACGCGGTGCAGACGATCACCCCGCCACCCGCCTTCAGCAGATGCGGTACCTCGTACTTGATCGAGAGGAACACGCCGCGCGCGTTGGTGCGCTGCACGTCCTCCCACTCGTCGACCGAGATCTCGTGCAACGGCTTGCCGAGGTGGATTCCGGCGTTGTTGAACGCGATGTCGAGCCTGCCGTACCTGCGGACGACGCCGTCCACGAACGCCTGGACCTGTTCGGGCACCCGGACATCCGCCGCGAGATAGGTCGCTTCCCCGCCCGCGCGCCGGATCTCTCGTTCGACCTCGCGGCCGAGTTCTTCCCGCCTGCCACAGAAACCGACCTTGGCACCGGCCGCGGCGAAGGCGATGGCTGCCGCCCTGCCGATCCCCGACGTCGCCCCCGTGACGATCACGACCTTGCCCGCGAACCGGCCCTTGCCCCGCCGATCTTCCTGCGCCGTGGCGGTGTTCGCGGCCAGCATCGCCACACCGGCCGCCGCCGCGCCGCCGAGCACCGCGCGCCTGCCCACTGCTTCGCCCACAGTTTCCTCCAGATGGATAGCTTCACTTCCCAAAGCAGAAAGTAGAGCTATCCATCTGAGAGAACTCTCAAGAATCGATCTCCGGCGTGATCCCGCCCGCCGCGGCGAGCGCGCGATGCAGGGCGAGCTCGGCCGTCGCCCCCTCGGCCAGCACGATCCCGGTACAGGACCGCTGATCCGCGAGATGCCGGATCTCGTCACCGGGGCTCGCCGTCGGATACCACTCCGGCGCACCGGGCAGGCCGGGCAGCCGATCGAGCCCGGACCAGCCCTTCAGCACGCCTTCCGTGGCCGGATACGCCAGGACGAAGCCGATACCCGGTCCCCCGCCGATCGCCTGCGTGAGCAAGGCGGGCTCCTCGCCCAGCGCCATGGAGATCATCGCGGCGTAGACGTTGGTGTCCAAAGAACGGCACAGCGCCTCGCCGAGCATCGCCCCGCCGATCCGGATGTTGATCTCGACGACCTCCGGTCCGTCGACGGTGAGGACGAATTCGGTATGCGCGAAGCCCTGCACGTGTCCAGCGGCCTTGAGCACCTGCCCGATCCACTCGGCCAGTTCGGCGTGTTCGGCGTCAGGAAAGGCAACCGGGAACGCGGCGGCTTCCTCGCGCCGCACGGGCTCGGGCGACAGCTGACGGGAGAGGACGCCGAGCAGCCGGGTCTTTCCTTGCCAGGTCACAGTTTCCGCACTGTAAAGCGGGCCGGAGAAATACGGTTCGGCGATCAGGTGTCCCTTGAGCGGGGTGTCTTTGGCCTCCAGCCGGGCTCGCTCGAGTTCGGCGGCATCGCGGACGAGCCACACCCCTCGCGATGACGTCCCCGACGAATCCTTGACCACCAAAGGAAAACCGAGTTCTTCGGCGACCATGACGGGTACCGGGCGACCGCGGGTGAGCCCGTGTTCGTACAGGAGGTCGCGCACAGCGCCCTTGTCCCGCAGCACGCGGACGGCCGCCGCGTCCGGACCGGGCAGGCCTAGTCGGGCGGTGAGTTCAGCGCCCGGCAGCGCCCAGGTGTCGGTCGAGTTGATGATCCCGGCGAGGTCCGGGATGGCGCGCAACGCGGCTTCGCAGGCCGCGATGTCGGTGGTGTCGATGTCGACGACCTCGACCTTGTCCGGCCCGAGTATGCCGAGTTCGTAACGGTAGATGTCGCGGTTTCCGGTGAACAGCACCAGTTTCCGTCCGGCTTCCGCCGCCGCGTCGGCCAGCCTGCCGAGGCCGAAGGTGAGTGCTTCCAACAGGACGACGGTCATGAGCGTGACTCTCCACTGAAGTCGGTAGGTCGAGCGAGGACACGCGCGCGCGTTTCTGTTCGGCCGGAGGCCTCGGATTTGCGGAGACGGGCCGCTGACACGGCCAAGTGAGTGGCCAGCCGACGCCACGGCCCGGCTGCGGAAATCCGAAAGCGCGCTTGGAGAGACACGGTCATGACGCCCGCTCCTTCCGGTATGACTGCTGGGAAGGCAGCGAAGGATTCCCAAATCGGCGACGCCGCCAGTCCATCACCGCCCAGGGCAGGGCGAGGTCGTCCAGCGACGCGATCTCACGCGGCGCGAGCCCCGCCGGGTCGACAGCCTCGCGGTGCCGCGCGAAGACCCTTGCCGTGTAACGATGTCCGGTGTCGGCGCCGATCACGACATGCGTCCGTTCCGGATTCCGCGCCGCCTCCCAGCCCGCGGCGAGGTACGCGGCGCCGGTGGAAAGCCCGGCGAAGACGGCGTGGTCACGCATCAGGCCGATGGTCGCGGCCATGGCGTGTACGAAGTCCAGCCAGTGGATCCGGTCGTACAGTTCGTGATCGACATTGTCGAACGGGATGGCGCTGCCGATGCCCGCGATGATCGCGTCCGGATCGGTGAACCGTTCGCTGCCGAAGGTGACGCTGCCGAACGGCTGGACCCCGGTCAGGCGGACGTCCGGATCACGTTCGCGCAGCGACCGCGCGATGCCGCCGGTCGACGCGCCGGTGCCCACACTGCCGACGACGGTCAGCGGCCCGGCGGGCAGCGCGCGGGCGACGAGGTCGGCGACCTCGCGGTAGCCCAGATAGTGCACGGGATCGTGGTATTGGCGCATCCAGTGCATGTCCGGGTGACACTCCAGCAGTTCTTGCACGCGCGTGACCCGGCGCCGCTGGTCGAGGCGGAGATCCTCCGAAGGCGGCATCTGGTCCACGGTCGCGCCCAGGATCTCCAGTTGCGAACGCATCGTGAGATCGACGGTGGTGGACGCGACGATGTGGCAGCGCAAGCCGTAGCGGTGACAGGCCATCGCCAGGGCGAGGGCGTAGATCCCGCTGGAGCTGTCGATCAGTGTCTGTCCTTTTCGGACAGATCCGTCGGCGAGCAGTGACCGGACCGCGCCGAGCGCCGCGTAGATCTTGAGGGTTTCGAACCGGATCAGCACGACGTTCGGCGCGAGCCGGATCAGCGCCGGTGTCTTGATCGCGTCCGTGACGTGCTCGTGCACCAGGGACTCCGTCTCGACGGGCATCGCGTTCACCGGCCGATCGACCGCAGATAGGCGGCCAGCGATTCGGCACCCGCGGCGTTGCGCGGCCCGCTCACGAAGTCCCCGTAGGAAACGACGTGGAACCGGTTGTCGCGCACGGCGGGCGTGTTCTTCAGCTGTGGCGCGGATTTGATGAACGCGATCTTGTCCTGGGCGGGCTGGTCGGCGTAGTCCACCACGACGATCACCTCGGGTTCGGCCTTCACCACCGCTTCCCAGCCGACGCTGCCCCAGCCGTCCTGGAGGTCGCGGAAGACGTTGGTGCCGCCCGCGGCGTCGATGATGTCGTTGGGAGCGGCGTGTTTCCCGGAGGTGAAGGGCTGGTCGGTGCCGGAGTCGTAGACGAACACCTTGGCGGGCGGGGTTTTCGGTGCTCCTGAGCGGACCTTGTCGAAGCGCCCCTTGAGCTCCGCGACCAGTTCGTCGGCACGCTGACGAACGCCGAAGATGTCGCCGAGGTTGCGCAGGTCGGTGTAGAGCGCCTCCAACGGCGTCACCTCGGCCTTCGCGGTGGGATACTCCCAGCAGGTCTCGGTGTGCAGGTAGCTGCGAATGCCGACCTGGTCCAGCAGCTTCGGGGTGATCCCGCGCTCCTCGCTGAACCCGGAGTTCCACCCGGCGATCACCCAGTCCGCCTTGGCGTTGACCAGGATCTCGCGCGTGACCCGCGAAGTGCCGAGGCGTTCGACTCGTCCGTAGTCGTCCTTCCACGGCGATCCGGCGATCGACGGGTCGCCGAGCGAATTCATGACGTAGCCGCGCATCCGGCCCGCGAGCCCGAGCGCGAACATCTTCTCGGCGCCGGAAACGTCGTAGGCCACCGGACGCTGCGGCGCCGGGAAGGTGACTTGCGCGCCACAGTTGGTCACCGTGGCCTGTGCCGGCGCGGCCGGTCCGGCCTCGACCTGGGCACCGCAGGCACTCAGGAGCATTGCCGCGGTGAAGAGCGCGGCCACCCTGGACGGCTTCATCGTGAGATCCCCTCGGTTTCTTCGGCGGGAAGGTCGTAAAGCAGTTGGAGCGCACCGGTCACGGGATGGGTCACCTGGGTGACCTCGACGCCGAACACCGCGCGGACCGTTTCGGGCGTGAGCACTTCGGCCGGTGTCCCGCAGGCGGCGAGGGAACCGCCGCGCAGCAAGGCGATCCGGTGACAGACGGCGGCGGCGAGGTTCAGGTCGTGCAACGCGACCAGGACGGTGAGGCCGCAGTCGCGCAGGAACTTCAGCAGTTCCACCTGGTGCCGGACGTCGAGGTGGTTGGTCGGCTCGTCGAGGACCAGCACCTCGGGTTCCTGGACGAGTGCCCGCGCCACCAGGACCCGCTGACGTTCACCGCCCGAAAGCGTCAGCACACTGCGCTGCGCGAGATGCGTGATGTCCAGGCGTCGCAACGCTTCCCGGCACAGCTCGCGTTCGCGGGCCGACAGCCGGAGATTGCCGCGCTGATGCGGCGACCGGCCGAGCGCGACGACCTCCTCGACGGTGAAGTCCAGATCCGCGCGGCTGTCCTGGGTGAGCGCGGCGATCCGGCGGGCGGTGTCACGCAGGCCCTGCTCCGCGAGGTCGGTGCCGTCGAGCAGGACAGCGCCGCCAGACGGCGTCAGTGCCCGGTAGACGCAGCGCAACGCCGTCGATTTGCCGCTGCCGTTGGGACCGAGCAGGCCGACGACCTCGCCCGCGCCGACGTCCAGGCACAGTTCGCGGATCAACGTCGATCCGGCCACCTCGACGGAAAGTTCGGTCAGGGAAAGCATCAGCGACCCCCGAACGCGTAGCCGCGGCGCCGCATCACCACGAGGAACACCGGGACACCGATCAGCGCGGTGATCACGCCGAGCGGCAGTTCCTCCGGTGCGACGAGCGTGCGGGCGAGCAGGTCGACCCAGACCAGGAAGACCGCGCCCACCAGCGGCGCGAGTGCCAGCACGCGCCGGTGCCCCGAACCGGCGACCATCCGCACCACATGCGGCAGGACCAGCCCGACGAACCCGATCGAGCCGCTCACCGCCACCAGCAGGCCGGTGACGACCGCGGTGAGCAGGAAAAGCCAGCGGCGCAACGCGGCCGCGTCGGTACCGAGGCTCATCGCGGTCTCGTCGCCCATGGACAGGACGTCGAGCGCGGTGCCGTACCGCAGCAGGACCACGATCGCGACGGCCACCCCGAGCGCGGCCAGCGGCAAGGAGGTCCAGGTCGCCGACCCCAGGCTGCCGAGCAGCCAGAACAGCACGGTCTGCGCGGCCTGGCCATTCGGGGAGAGGTAGACGAGCACGCTCATCACGGCCTGGAAGGCGTAGGTGAGCGCGACCCCGGTGAGCACGAGACGCAACGGCGTCAGGCCGAACTTGCTGCGGGCGGCCAGGTAGACCAGCGCGGTCGCGCCCAGTGCCCCGAGGAACGCGGCCGTCGACAGCGCCAGCACACCGAGCCCGGCGAACAGGCCGAACACCACGACCGCGGCGGCGCCGACCGAGGCGCCCGAGGAGATCCCGAGCACGAACGGATCGGCGAGGGCGTTGCGGACCAGTGCCTGCACGGCGACCCCGACCACCGCGAGACCCGCGCCGACCACGGCGGCGAGCAGCACACGCGGGGTCCGGACCTGCCACACGATCGAGTACCCGGTGACCTCGTCGCCGGTGATGGTGCCGCCGACGATCGCCTTTCCCAGGTAGCGCAGGACATCTGGGAGGGCGACGTTGGTCGGGCCGAGCGCGATACCGGCGATGAGCGAGATCAGGAGCGCCGCCGACAGCAGGATCACCGGCCCGGTGAGCCGGAGCGGGCGAGCGGTCTCGTCGTCGGGCTCCGCGAACAGGCGGAGCGTTTCAGCCGGCACGTTCACCACGCACGATCAGGCGGCGCGCGTGGTTGTCGTAAGGCGAGCCGTCGAAGTCGCCGAAACACTCGACGTCCGTGAAGCCCACCCTCTCGAACAACGCCTTCAGTTCCGCTGCGCTGTAAAGGAAGGACAGGATCGACGCCTGCTTCGCCGCGCCTTCACGGACCAGGGTCCAGTCGGTCTTGAGCCGGGTCCAGTCGTCGAGAATCGTGTCGCGCATGAAGACCGTCCCGCCGTCGACGTCGACCGCTTTCGGGCGGCCGACCCAGCCGGCGAGCACCTCCTTGCCGAGCACGTCGATCAGCAGCCTGCCGCCGGGCGCGAGGCTCGCGTAGGCATTTCGCAGCACGGTGAGGTTGTCGCCGGGCTCGGTGAAGTAGCCGAACGAGGTGTACATGTTGATGATCAGGTCGTACGCGCCAGGCTCGACGTACTCGAGCATGTCGGCTTCGATCAGCTTCGCGGCGACACCCGCGCTTTCGCAGGCCTCGCGCGCGCGTTCGAGCATGGAGGGACTGAGGTCGACGCCCGTCACGTCGGCGCCCTTCCTCGCCAGCGGCACGACGTGGATCGCTGGGCCGCACGCCAGATCCAGCACCTTCGTGTCTTCCGTGACCGCGAGCAGCGGCGACGTGGCCGTCAGGCGTTCGGCCTCTTCGGCCCGGCTGGGCGGGAACATCACGTCCGCGAAGCCGACCCACAGGTCGTCGTCCTCGTACCAGTGCATCTTTCTCCGCTCGCCGCGCCGCACGATTCAGCCCCACAAGTCGTCGGGAGGTCGTCCTCGGTTCCCGATGTCCCGACCTTTCTCGTGGAGTGATCACCTGACCGCGGATCGGCACGCTGCGTTAAGGCGCGAATGGTCTGGACCGGTCAAGCCCGCGTTTCGTCCACTGGTTGCGGTAGTTGCCCGCGCAAGGACCGCAAGTAGAGGACTACTTGCGTGGGGCTGGGGCGCGCGACGGTTCCCAATGCCACATTGGGGACACTCGCAGCCAACCTGTCTCAAGGCTGCGTGAAGGCCCCCTTCCCTCGGCTCAGCCGAAGAAACTCGACCTTCACACCCCAGTACAACCGCAAGTCGTCCTCTAGTTGCGGTAGTTGCACACGCAAGGATCGCAACCAGGGGACGACTTGCGGGGGTCGGACGACCACGGAAACCCCTTCGCCTGACTACCGTCGTTTCATGACTCTCGTACCGACGATCGTCCTGAGCACCTGGCACGACGTCATCCCTGCCGAAGGCGCGCTGGTGGTGAACCTCGGCGACCTCACCGCGCGGTGAACATCTCTACGCGAAGATCACCGGCGGACGGATCCTCGAACCTGCCGACGCGATGAACACCGCCGCCGACCGAGGTTGAGGGACAATCTCCGGCGACCGTGTCCGGTCTGGTCCGGCGGCTCCGACGTCTCCGGCAGAAGGGCACCGACGCGGTGCCCGCCGAGAGGAGAAACCGTGAAGTACATGATCATGATGTTCGGGTCGCAGCAGGATCTCGCCAACATCGGCGGCAGCTGGAGCGCCGAGGACATCACCGCCCTGCACGAGTTCATGGCCAAGTGGAACAACGACCTGGTCGAGTCCGGCGAGTTCGTCGACGCGCAGGGCCTCTCCCAGCCGGCGCACGCCCGCCGCATCTCCCTGCGGAACGGCGCTCCCGTGGTGACCGACGGGCCCTACGCCGAGACGCAGGAGGTCCTGGTCGGGTACACGACCGTCGATTGCGCGAGCTACGACCGCGCGACCGAGATCGCGGCCAAGCTGGCGGCCACCCCGTATCCGGAAGGCACCGACCTCGGCCGCGACTGGTACGTCGACATCCGGCCGTGCGCCGACAGCTTCGAAGAACTGGAGCTCTAGATGCCGGACAGCGGCGTCGAGGACATGCTGCGCGAGCTGTCACCGCCGGTCCTCGGCGCCGTCGTCCGCCGGTACGGCCACTTCGACCTGGCGGAGGACGCGACGCAGGAAGCGTTGCTCGCGGCGGCGACGCAGTGGCCCGCCGACGGGCTGCCGGACAACCCGCGGGCGTGGCTCATCACCGTCGCCTCGCGGCGGCTGACCGATCTGCTTCGCGGCGAGCAGGCGCGGCGCCGTCGCGAGGACACCGTCACCCAGTGGACCTTGTCGGAGGAACACCTCGCCCCCGCAGCGGACCGGCGAGCCGCTGACTCCGACGACACGCTTATCCTGCTTTTCCTGTGCTGCCACCCGTCCCTGTCGCCGTCGTCGCAGATCGCGCTGACGCTGCGGGCGGTCGGCAGCCTCACCACGGCCGAGATCGCGCGCGCGTTCCTGGTCCCCGAAGCGACGATGACCCGGCGGATCAGCCGCGCGAAGACCAGTATCAAGACCAGCGGCGTCCCGTTCGGTATGCCGCCGGAAGCCGACCGCGTGGCGCGGCTCGACGCGGTGCTCCACGTGCTGTACCTGATCTTCAACGAGGGATACGCCAGCACGTCCGGCCCCGATCTGGTGCGGAGCGAGCTTTCCACCGAAGCCATCCGGCTGACCCGGATCGTCCATCGGCTCTTGCCGGACGACAGCGAGGTCACCGGACTGCTCGCGCTGATGCTGCTCACCGACGCCCGCCGTCCGGCGAGGACCGGACCGGACGGCGCGCCGATCCCGATGTCCGAACAGGACCGAAGCCGTTGGAACACCGAGTACGTCGCCGAAGGCATCGCGCTGCTGTCCGAGGCGTTGCCCAACGGACCGACCGGGCAGTTCCAGATCCAGGCGGCGATCGCCGCGCTGCACGACGAGGCGCCGAGCAACGAAGAGACAGATTGGCCACAGATCGAAGCCCTGTACGAACTTCTGCTGCGACTCTCCGATAATCCTGTGGTCGCGCTGAACCACGCCGTCGCCGTCGGAATGACTCAGGGGCCGAGAGAAGGACTGGTAGCGCTGGAAAAGCTCGGCGACCGGATCCCCGGCGACCACCGGTTCCATGCCGCTCGCGCGCATCTGCTCGAAATGGCCGGGGACACCGACGAGGCGGTCGAGTCCTATGTGGAGGCCGCGCGACGCGCGACAAGCCTGCCACGCCAGCGTTATCTCCACTCACGGGCAGCCCGCCTGCGCTGACGCCATTCGGCACCTACTCGCGATGGTTCAGCGCAAGTAGGTGCCGAATGGCGGGTTCTAGCAGGTGAGCAGGAGCCCGGTGATCGCGGTGCAGGTCGACGACGCGGTGTTGTTGGCCGCGTTCGGGTCGGCGACGGAACTCTGCGTGATCTTCGCGGTCGTCTTGACCGGCCCGAGGGCCAGGAGCCCGGCGGCCACCGAGAACTTGGCCGTGGCACTGGTTCCGGACGCGAGCGACGAGATGTCGCAGTTGACGACCTTCGTCCCGCTCGGGTTCGAGCAGGTGGACGAACCGGTGAACCGCAGCCCGTTGCCGAGGGTCGACGCGACCCGGATCCCGGACGCCGTGCCCGGACCGGAGTTCGTGACCTTGACCGTGTACTCGATCGACGACGTCAGGATCCCGCGCGGGGACGCGGTCAGCGTGACACCGAGATCGGCGGCGCTCTGCGCTCCGGTGACGGTCAGCACGGGGCCGTCGAGGATCTCGAAGCTGTAGTTGTCACCGACGAACTGGTGCTGCAGGGTGACACTGCCCAGCGGGGCGTCGTCCTTGACCCGGAAGGTGAACAGCACGGTCTTGCTCTCACCGGGCGTCACGGTGCCGACCCCGCCGCGGATGCTGCCGCCGAGCATGTCGCAGGCGAACGCGCCGGGACAGGACACCAGGTCGACGATCCCCGGCAGGGAAGATTCCTTGCCGTAGAGCGTCGCCTTGCCACCTTCGATGGTCGACGTCGCGTCGGCGTTGTAGACGGTCTGCTTGACGGTGAACGTCTGTCCACGTTGGACAGTGGTCGGCGAAACCTCCACCGCGCTGGTCGGCGGGGCCGCGAGGGCGGAGGACGGCGCAACGAGCATGATCGCGGCCACGGCGGCCACGAGAGACAGAAGTGAGGCTCTTCGAAGCTTCATCGGTTCTCACTGTTCCGGTCGGGGGCGTCGCGCCGATCGGTGCGGACAACGATCAGTCGCCCGGTAACGGGCATTCGTTACCACCGTCCCCCGCCAGGCGGGCCGCAGTTCTCACCCACTCGGAGTAACCCCGCCGCGTGTTCCCAGGTCCGGAGCACCGGCTCCGCGGAGCGTCGGGAGCAGATTCGCTTCTTCGTAGGCGAAATGTTCTTCGAGGCCCTTGGCGACCCGCTCGAACTCCTCGCGTAGCGCGGCGCTTTCGAGATCTCCCCTGCCTTGCAGCAAATCGTCGAGGTCGAGCAGCGCGCGGGACACGGTTTCGTGCTCCTCGCGCAGCCGGTTCAGAGTCGGCGCGAGGCCGGGATGGGCCTTTTCGATCGCGGTGAACGCACCGTCCTCGCGAAGGTGGTGCATACGCAGCCCGTTGCAGAAGGTCACACAGTTCCCGAGCAGTTCACGGTGCAGCACCGGCCGGTCCGACGGCGGCGCGCCGTCGAGTTCGGCACGGGCGTCCGCCAGCGCCTTGCGGAGTTCGTCGTGGTGGACGAGCAGCTGATCGGCGATCGCCCGCCCACGGGCGGCGTCGACCTCGAGCGGATGCAACGTGACCCCGCCTTCGAACGGCACGGCGTGGGCGGCGTGCGGGACCTCGTCGATCTCGAGCGTCGCTTGTGGACTCTTGTCGAGATCGCGGAACCACGGCGCCCCGGCGTCCGGCACGTCCAGCAGGTAGCGATCCCCCGCCCGCCGATAAGGCAGGCGAGTCGTACGCGGACGCCCCGTCTCGGCGTCCGCGGTGGTCATCAGCAACGTTTCCACAGCTCTCCCCCAGGTAACATCGTCCTGAAAGCTATTTTGCTTTGCAAGCAAAGCTTCTTTGCTTGCAAAGGTATACAGGAGGGCGCCCGGTGTCAACCGAGGATTTGGAAGTCGACGACGCCGTGCGGGCCTTGCTGCTGCTCATGCCGCGCATGGTCGGGCGCGCGAAGCGGATCAAGATCCCCGACGAACTCCAGTCCCTGTCGCTGGCCCCGCGTCATCTTTCGCTGCTGTCGTACCTGCTCTTCGACGGGCCGATGACGGTGAACGAACTGGCCGAACGGCTCGAGGTCGCCCCGACCACGGTGAGCCTGATGGTGGGCGAACTGACCAAAAAGGACGTTCTCGACCGGCGCGAGGACGAGGCGGACCGGCGGCGCCGGATCATCGCCATCACCGACCGGATGCGGCCCGCGATCGACGGCTGGCTCGCACAGGGCGCCCGCGCCTGGCAGAAGGCGCTCGCGCCGCTGACCCCAGCCGAGCGCCGTACGTTCATCGATACCCTGCGTGCCTACGAAGACGGGCTCACGGACTAGGAGAAACCGTGCGATACCTGCTCATGCTCTGCGGGAACGTCGATGACGAAGCGATCGGCACCGACATCACCGAACCCTGTCTGGCTTGGGGCGAAGAGATGACGCGACGCGGTATGCGCGCCAACGGAATGGGCCTGCACGCGCCGGAGTCGGCGACGACCGTCCGCGTCCGCGGCGGCAAAGCGCTGCTCACCGATGGCCCGTTCGCCGAGACGAAGGAACAGATCGGCGGCATCAACATCCTCGAATGCGAGAGTCGCGAACAAGCCGTCGAGGCGGCGAAAAGTCACCCGTGGGCCGCGATCGGGACGATCGAAGTCCGCGAAATGCGCTAGGTGATCCGCGCGGTGACCTGATTGTCGGCGTAGGTGTAGGCCACGTATTCGAATTCGGTGCCGGTGCGCTCGACGTATTCCAGCCACGCCTTGTGTTCGTGCTGCTGCCAGCCGGGGTAATTGAAGAACTCGTCGAAGTGCACGATGCTGCCCGGCCGAAGGCGCGGGCCCGCCAGATCCAGCACGGTTTTCGCCGAGCTGTAGAGATCACCGTCGACGTGAAGGAAATCGACGACGCCATCGTGGTGCTCGAGAAAGCCGGGGAGCGTGTCGGCGAAGAGGCCGACGACGAGTTCGGCGCCGGGGACGTCCGGCAGATCCTCGCGCGCGAACGAACCGGCGGGCATCCCGTTGAGCCAATTCTCCGGCAGGCCCTGGAACCAGTCGAACCCGTAGGTCTCGACACCGCCGCGCGCCTTGGCGATCACCCTCAGTGTGTTCCCGCTGGCGACACCGAATTCGAGGGCCATTCCTCCTGACGGGGCAAGGGAAAGCGCGTACGCGAGAGTCTCTTGTGGACGCGCGAAGTGGCGGGTTCCGGTCAGGTGCTCGCGGGCGAACCGGTTGCTGTCCCGCGCCGCGTCCTGATCGCCGGCGTAGATCATGTCGCGGCGGCTCCGGATTTCGAACTCGATGACCCGGTCGAAGCAGCGATCCCCTTGCCGGACGATCTCCGCGCGCAGTTCCGCGGCGACCCGGTTCAGTTCCTCGGTATAAGAGTCGTGGAAACGCCGGGCGAGCCGGTGCAGGCCCCGGCCGAGGGTGCCGCGGGCCGATCGGCCCAAGGTCTTCATGGCTGAATGGGGTACCAGGTGACGCATTCCGGGACGATACACCAGCACCATTCGAGTGAACGGGTCCAGAACTCCCGAGGAGTCGGTTTCGTTGCGGTAACCGAGGGGTCCGCTCCTAGCATCGCGTTCGCCGCCGGTGACCCGAGTACCGGCACGGACAAAGGGAGCGCAATGAGCAGGATCGTCATCTTCGGGGCAGGCGGACGCCGCCGCGCACGCGCTGATCGACGGCCTCGGCAGGGCAGGCGTCACGCGGCTGATCGTCGTCGGCGTCGGATCCGCACTGGAGATCGCGCCGGGCGTCGCCTTCCACGACCAGCCGGGCTGGCCGTCGGCGCACCGCGAGTTCTCACTCGGGCACACGGCGGAACTGGAGGTCCTCCGTGCGTCCGGCGGCGGACTGGACTGGGTGATCGTCGCGCCGCCGCCCGCGATGATCGGCGAACGCGCCGAACGCACGGGCGAATACCGCAGCGGGGACCACCGGGTGCTGCCGCGCGCGGAGGACGCCAGGCCGTTCTCCTACGCGGATCTCGCGGTCGCGCTGGTCGACGAGATCGAACGGCCGAAGCATTCGAGGGAAATGGTCGCCATCGACCACTGACCGGGCAACCTTCCGGGCGGGTGGTTCGTAAGGAGTTCACATGCACTCCCTGCGACAACTGGAAGGGTCCCAGATGCAAGGCGTAGCAAGACGATCCGCGCTGACCGTGTCCGGTCTGGTCCTCGGCCTGTCCGGCCTGCTCACGAGTACGGCGTCGGCGAGCGAGAGCTGGCGGCTCGAACAACCGCTGGACAGCACGGTGAACCGGATCTACTTCGGCGTCGCGGCCACCGGCGCGGACGATGCCTGGACCGTCGGCAGCACCTGGACCGGCAGCGCCGAGGTCCCGATCGCGGTCCGGTGGGACGGTACGACCTGGGCCGACACCACCCCGGCCCCGGTCACCGGCACCAGCGCCCGGTTCACCGAGATCTCCGCCTCGGCACCGGACAACGTCTGGGCCGCCGGTGACCGCACGGTCGAAATGGGCACGCGGCAGGTCGCGGATCCCCGGCGTCCGCGACCCGCCCGCCCGGCGGCGACCGGCTCGTCGACGCTGGTCCAGCGGTGGGACGGCCAGGCGTGGACCGACATCGAACGCCCGAAACCGCCGGCGGGCATGGAAGGCTTCACCAGCGACATCGCCGCGTTCTCGCCGAAGTCGGTGTGGCTGATCACCTACGACTACGACTTCAAGACGAACAAGTCCGTCGACCACTTCGAACACTGGACCGGAAACGCCTGGGAGCAGGTCGAGATCCCGCAGATCGGCGCCCTCCCCCTGCGCCCGACCCGTGTCAGCGGCACCGGCGACGACGATCTCTGGGTCTCCGCGACGTCCGTGGCGGCCGACGGCAAGGAGACTCCGTTCCTGCTGCACTGGAACGGCAAGAGCTGGCGGCAGGTCGAGGTTCCCGTGCCGTCGGACTACCGCACCGGCTGGGTGGTCAACCACGTCGTACCCGACGGCCGAGGCTCGGCCTACGTCGTCGGCAGGGTGAACGAATGGAACGCGACCGGTATCCCGGCGTTCGTCACGCGCTGGGACGGGCAGAGCTGGCGCCCGCTGCCCGCCGGCCCGTTCGACGAGATCAACGCCGCCGCGCTCGACGGCTCCGGGAAGCTGTGGACCGCGGGCTGGGTGCCCGGTGACGGCCACGTCCTGATGGCGGTGTGGAACGGGACCGAATGGCGGAAGGACGCCCTCCCGCCGGAGGTGGCGAAGACGGCCGAAGGGAGTTCGATCCTCGGGTTCGCCGCTGTTCCCGGCACTCCGGGGATGCTGACGGCCGGGCTGGGCAGTTCGGGTGGGTTGCAGAGCACCTGGGGTGTGCTCGCCTCGCTCGGGTGGCACTGACCCGGGACCGCGGCGCGTGAAGGACTCCTTCCCTCGGCTCAGCCGAGGAAACGCGACCTTCACGCCTTCCCAAGTACATGAAGGCCCCCTTCCTGTACCTAGGCGCAGGGTCCCGGCAAAGTCGCATACTGGCCGATCAGGTGGGGCATCGGGGACTCGCGACCTCGCCCGACAATCGGGCATATCGCCATTAACCGTACATCTCACTTCCCACGAGTGTCTCTTGTGGACAGCAGGGCAGCATCTGGCCCGCACGGCAACGAAGCTCGTGTCGCGAAAGCCACTTTCGGGACACCAGACGTCCCGAAAGTGGCTTTCGCGACACGCCACGTCGACCAGCAGGTATATGACTTTGCCGGGACCCTAACCTAGGCGCAAGCAAGGGGGCCTTCATGTACTTCAGGCCCGCCGGACCATCGTCGCCGAGCCGCTCCGAGCGGGTCCACCAGAACCCGAATCGCCACTCGCGACCAGCGGTCACCGCTCCGGGGTGTCGCCGCCGTTCTGCTGCTCGGCCAGGAACCGCTCGAACTGCGTCCCCAACTCCTCCGCGGTCGGCATGTGCTCGACCGACTCCGCGAGCAGGCTCTCCTTGTCGGACGCCTCCATGAACGTGTCGTACTGCTGCTCCAGCGCGCGCACGACGTCGGCGACCTTCTCCGATCCGGCGACCTGGCGGGCGATCTCGGCTTCGGCCTCGTGGGAGGCTTCCCGCAGATCCCCGTCCGGCAGGTTCAGCCCGGTCGCCTCGGCGACGGCCTCGAGCAGGTGCAGTGCCGCGCTCGGGTACGTCGAGTCCGCCAGGTAGTGCGGCACGTGCGCGGCGAATCCGGACGCGTCGTGTCCCCACTCGCCGAACCGGAACTCCAGCAGGCCGGCGACGCTGCCCGGCACCTGCATCCGGTTGGGCAGCGGGCGGTGCTCGCCGACCAGTTCGTTCCGCGTCGCGTGCGCGGTCACGCCGAGCGGGCGGGTGTGCGGCGCGCCCATCGGGATGCCGTGGAAGCCGGTGGTGAGCCGGACGTCCCAGCGTTCGACGAGCGCGCGCACGGCCGCGCAGAACCGCTCCCAGTCGTGGTCCGGTTCCGGCCCGGTGAGCAGCAGGAACGGCACGCCGTCGGCGTCGTGCAGCAGGTGGACGACCAGTTCGGGGGCGTCGTAGGCCTCCCAGTGGTCGACGGAGTAGGTCATCGTCGGGCGGCGCGAGCGGTAGTCGATGAGGCGGTCGACGTCGAAGCGCGCGATCACGCGGTGCTCGGAGGAGTTCAGGAGTTGCTCGGCGACGAGTTTGCCCGCCGAACCGGCGTCCATGAACCCGTCGAAGTAGTGCAGGAGCACGGCCCCGCCGAGGTCAGGGACGTCCGAGTCCACCTCGTACAGGTCTTCCGGGTCCAGCGCCACCAGATCCTCCAGGTCTCGTACGTACCACCGTCTACAGGTGGCAACGCCCCGATGGGGGGCATCCATTCCGCCGATGGTGGCCGCGATCCTATCCAAGCGTGACGGTTGTCGTGGGCGGTCGGTGCCGGGGTGGTGCAGGCTGAAGGGGTGACAGAGGAGACAGCACCGGCGGAACGGCTCAGCCTGCGCCCGCCCGCCAACCGGGTCAGCCGCCGCGCCATCGGGTATTGGACGGTGTGGGCCGCGGTCGGCTGGGTGATACTCGTCGGCGCGCAGGCGGTGTTCGTGTTCACGAGCGACGACCCGCCGACGTGGCTCACGGTGACGCTGACGATCTCGTGCGTGCTCGCGCCGCTCCATCTGCTGGTCATGCCGCAGTGGCGCTACCGGATCCACCGCTGGGAGGTGACCGGCGAGGCCGTGTACACCCAGGAAGGCTGGCTCAAACAGGACTGGCGGATCGCGCCGATCTCGCGGATCCAGACCGTCGACATCGAACGCGACCCGGTCGAGCAGTTGTTCAAACTGGCGAAGATCACCGTGACGACGGCGTCGGCCGCGGGACCGGTGAAGATCGCCGGGCTCGACCACGCCGACGCGCTGGCGCTCGCCGCGGAACTCACGAAGACCACGCAGGCCACCCCTGGTGACGCGACATGAGCACCGAAGCGCTGCCGGAGGAGGCCGCCGTCGACCAGTGGCACCGCCTCGACCGCCGGATGCTGCTGATCCGGCCGGTGCTCGACGTCGTCAAATCACTGCCGGTGCTGATCGGGACGGTGATCCTCGGCCGGGGCAACGGCTGGGAGTGGGTCGGGCTGGGCATCACCGCGCTGACCGTGCTCGTCGGCATCTCGCACGTGCTCACGTCGCGTTATCGCATCGCCGGCGGCCAGGTGGAATGGACCACCGGACTGTTATTGCGCAAGCATCGCGCCATCCCGCTCGACCGCGTCCGCACGGTCGACGTCACCTCGGAACCGAAGCACCGCCTGTTCTCCCTCAGCGCAGTGCGCATCGGCACCGGACGGCATTCGGCCGTCCAGGGCGCGGGCAGCGACCAGCTGGTCCTCGACGCCGTCAGCGCGACCGAAGCACACCGGCTGCGCACAGTTCTGTTGCACCGTAAGGAAGTCGCCGCCGAAACCGAGTCCGCGCCGCCGCCGGAGCAGATCGTGGCGGAGGTCGACCGGAAGTGGGTGCGGTACGCGCCGTTCACGCTGTCCGGGCTCGCCGTGGTGGGCGCGGTGTTCGCCGCGGTCTGGCATTTCGCGCACCAGTTGAACATCGCCCCGGAGAACGTCGGGCCGCTGCGGGACCTCCTGGACGATCTGGCGAACACCGCCGTGTGGCTGACCGTCGTGATCGCGGCCGTCGCCCTGCTGGTGGTCGTCTCGCTGCTTTCCGTCGGCGGCTACGTGCTTTCGTTCTGGAACTTCAAGCTGACCCGGGAATCGGAAGGCACCCTGCACGTCCGGCGCGGGCTGATCACGACGCGTTCGGTGTCCATCGAAGAAGACCGGCTTCGCGGCGTCGAGGTGAAGGAGCCGCTGCCACTGCGGATCGCGGGCGGGGCGCGGCTCACCGCGATCGCGGGCGGGCTGCGCGAGGGCAAAGGCGGGGACAAGGGCGGCGGTCTCCTGCTGCCGCCCGCGCCCGTCGGCCGAGTCCACGAGGTCGCTGCCGAGGTGCTTCGGGAGAACTTCGACCCGGCGACCGTGCCGCTGAACCGGCATCCACGGCGGGCTCTGACCCGGCGGCTCACCCGGGCGATCGGTGGCGTGCTGATCCTGGCGGCGGCGCTGTTCGGCCTGGCGTGGATCGATTTCCTGCCGGGCTGGATGTGGCAGGTCGCGCTCGGGCTCGTGCCGTTCGCCGCGCTCGTGGGCTGGGACCGCTACCGCAACCTCGGCCACGCGATCGTCGGACGGTATCTGGTCAGCCGCTCCGGTTCACTCGCGCGAGCGACGGTGGCGATCCGGCGCGAGGGGGTCACCGGGATCGTCGTCAGCCGCTCGTTCTTCCAGCACCGCGGCGGGTTGATCACCGTGACCGCCCCTATCGCGGCGGGCCGGGGCGGCTATCAGGTGGTCGACGTCGGCGAATCGGCCGGGCTGGCGATGGCGGAGCAGGCCGCTCCTGGCCTGCTCACGCCCTTCCTGCGGCGGACTCCTCAGCGGTAGCCGGTGACGTCCGCGGGTTTGCCAGGATCCTGGACCTCGACGAGATAACGCCAGCAGTCGGGACGGCTGCCGTCGAGGTCGGTGAATCCGTAATCCTTCGCCAATTCACCGCTGGACACCGATTTCCCGTTCCAGCGGGCCACTTCCGCGTCACCGGCCAGCGCCGCGACCGCCCTGCCGACGAAGGCCGGGCTTTCAGAAATGGCGAAATGCGGCTGGACCTTCGTCGCGTCCCGCCAATTCTCTTCGGTCACCTGATAAGCGTCGAGCATCGCTTCGGAACGCAACCAGCCCGGCGTGACCGCCACCGCGGTACCGCCATGCGGTTCCAATTCGTGGGCGAGCGCGAACGCCATCCGGTTCACCGCGGTCTTGGCGAGGTCGTAGAAGAACGAAACGCGGTAGTTCCCCGAGTTGTACTCGGTGGTCCCGTCGTTGACCTCGACGACCAGTGCGCCCGGCTTTCTGATCATGAGAGGGAGCGCGAAATGGCTGGTGATGGCATGGGTGTCGATGGCGAGCCGCAGCGTCCGCAACCCGGTGTCCAAAGTGGACTCCCAGACGGTTTTGTTCCATTCGATGGGTGCGCCGTAGATGTCGTTGACCAGGATGTTCAGCGCGCCCTGCTCGGCGTCGATCCGGGCGACCAGCTCACGAACCTCGTCGGCCACCAAATGATCCACACCGATCGCGATCCCGCGACCGCCTGCCTCGTCGACGAGTGCCGCGGTCTCCTCGATCGTCTCCGGGCGATTCATTTCCGATCTCCTGGAACCGGTGCTGCGGCCGGTCACGTAAACGGTCGCGCCCGCGGCCCCCAGCTGCACGGCTATTCCCCGCCCGGCCCCGCGAGTCGCTCCGGCGACCAAGGCGATCTTGCCGGCCAATGGCTTTTCCATGATCCGAACCTAGCAAGAAGTCCGCTTGTTCGTGGACCAAAGACCCTGGTCCGCAATTCACACAATGTGCTACTTTCTTGACTCTTTGTGATTGCCCCGGCGAGAGGTCGAGATGACGCCTGCCGCACGATCCCTGGACTCCACCGCTCCCCCGAAACGCACTCCCGGCGCCAGCAGTTCACGAAAGGTACTGCAACTACTGCTCTCCTTTTCCGAACGGCGCTGGGACGCGAGCGTCGCCGAACTGGCCGCGAGGATCGGCACCCCGGTCGCCACGACGTACCGCTATGTCGCACTGCTGAAGGAACTCCAGCTTCTGGAGGAGGGCAAGACCGGGCGCTATCACGTGACGAGCCAGGTGATGCCGCTCGCGCGGGCCGCCCAGCTGGCCAACGATCTCGCCAGGCTGGCGCGTCCGGCGATGGAGGAGGCCGCGCGCGACCTCGGCGAGACCGTCCTGCTGTTCCAGCATTTCGGCGACGCGGCGGTCTGCGCGGACCGGGTCGAATGCGAACGCGCGATGCGTTTCACCTTCCAGCCCGGCCATTCCGTCCCGCTCGGCGCGGGCGCGTCGGGCAAGATGCTGCTCGCCATGCTGCCGGAAAGCGAACGCGAACGGCGGCTTTCGTCGATCGTCCAGCGTCGCGGGCCGAGCGTGCGCGAAGAGGTCAAACGCGCCGGTATCAACCGGTATTCGGTCAGCTGGGGCGAACTGGACGACGGCGTCTGGTCGTGTTCGGTGCCGATCCCGACCACCGGGCACCGGCCCGCGGTGCTGAGCCTGGCCGCCCCCGCGACCCGGATCAGCGACGACGCGAAACGGGCCGCCATCGTCACGCTCCAGTCGTACGCGGGCAGGATCCACCGGGCCGTTTCGTCGTTTTCCCTCTGACGGGGCGGTAATTCGTGGGCGGCCGCCCTCGCGGCGGGGTAGAACTCGATCCGTGATCCGACTCGCCGTACCCGAAGACCTGCCCGTGCTCCAGGACATCGAACGAGCCGCGGGCGAGCCGTTCCGCGCGCTCGGCATGGCCGCGATCGCCGACGACGACCCGCCTTCGCTCGAGGACCTCGCGGCCTACCGGAACGCGGGCCGCGCCTGGGTCCTCGACGAGGGCGACGGCCCGCTGGCGTACCTGCTCGCCGAGGTCGTCGACGGCTACGGCCACATCGAGCAGGTGTCCGTCCATCCGGACCACGCACGACGGGGTCTCGGGCGGCAGCTGATCGAGCACACCGCGGAGTGGGCCGCGCGCGAAGGACTCGCGGGGCTGACGCTGACGACGTACACCGAGGTGCCGTGGAACGCGCCGTACTACGCCCGGCTCGGCTTCGTGACGCTCGGCGAAGACGACCTCACCGAGGGGCTGCGCGCCATCCGAGGGCACGAAATCGCGCGTGGGCTGGACGCGTGGCCGAGGGTGACCATGCGGCGATGACCCGGGCGGGGGGTTCGGTTGGCCACGTCTATCGAACATGTGTTCTACTGTCCGAGCCGGCCCCGGAGGGGGAAGCTCCGCGGGCCGGCACCGGAGCAGAGGAGACACGGATGGCGGTCAAGATCACCCATCTCACCAATGGCCAGCAGGTGCGCTTCGCCAACGCGGACGGCGCCCGCCGCTACGCCGAGATCATCGGCGGCGGGGTCGACAAGTGGCGGTTCACCGTGGTCAGCGGGCATGAGCTCCCGGAATTGTCGGGGCGGGTGGTTAATGTGCCGGTATGGCGTATGACTTCCAGGTAAGACCGAGGCCGTCCGCGTGGTTCACCACCGCGGACCCCGAGGGCACCGAACTCCGCCTCTGCTGAGGCGGGCCCACGCGGGCCCGTCGCACTGGGGGTGTCATGAAGGGACCTGGTCCCGTCGGCTGCGCCCTTCATGACCGAGCGCGAGGCCCTCGTGCGCGTCACACTCCGCGTCCCTGATCGCGGAGGTGATGACATGAAGGGGCCTTTCATAGCGAAATTTGCTATGAAAGGCCCCTTCATTGCGTTCGGCCGACCTTCCCCAAGTACATGAAGGCCTCCTTCCTGTACCTAGGCGCAAGCAAGGGGCCTTCATGTACTTCAGGCAAGCAACCGCCACAGCCCCTAAGGGGTCCTAACAAAATGATCTTTGGTGTGGTTTGATGTCGTGTCTTGGTGGTCTTGGGTGAGGGGTGGGCTGGGTGGGGCAGCGGCGTCCATGGGAGGTCGATGACGGTCTGTGGGAGCGGATCGAGCCGTTGTTGCCACAGGTGGAGCGTCGGTTTCGGCATCCTGGGCGTAAGCGGTTGGACGACCGTAAGGCGTTGTGCGGGATCATGTTCGTGCTCTACACGGCGATCCCGTGGGAGTTCCTGCCGCAGGAGATGGGCTACGGGTCGGGCATGACGTGCTGGCGCCGGCTGCGGGACTGGACCGAGGCGGGTGTGTGGCAGCAGCTGCACGAGCTGCTGCTGGCGGAGTTGCACGCGGCGAACCTGCTGGATTGGTCGCGGGCGGCGGTCGATGGATCGCATGTGCGGGCGTTAAAAGGGGGCCGAAAACCGGACCCAGCCCGGTAGACCGAGCCCGCACCGGGTCGAAGCACCACGTGATCACCGACGGCACCGGTATCCCGCTGGCAGCCACCCTGATCGGCGGGAATCGGCATGACGTCACCCAGCTGATGCCGTTGATCCACGCGGTGCCACCGGTGCGTGGCCGCCGTGGGCGGCCTCGCCGTCGGCCGCGTCGGATCTACGCCGACCGCGCCTACGACCACGACAAGTACCGCAAACTGGTCCGCGCCGTGGGAATCACGCCTGTCATCGCTCGCCGCGGCGAGGAACACGGCTCCGGCCTCGGCGTGCACCGGTGGGTCGTCGAGGGCGCGTTCGCCCTACTGCACTGGTTCCGGCGTCTACGCATCCGCTGGGAGGTCCGCGACGACATCCACGAAGCCTTCCTCACCATCGGCTGCACCATCATCTGCTGGCGCCGACTCAAAACCCGCTCATTCTGTTAGGACCCCTAAGTCCGGTCCGCTCGCCAGATCCGGCTCCGCAGGTCGGCCCCGCGGATCACCTGAATCCGCCACGGCGTCAGCCGCAGCACGTGCAACTGCGGATCGGCCGGGGACTTCCAGAAGTTGCCGAGCGGATACCCGGCGCCGCGCGGACTCGTCTTGCGATACAGGTCCCACACGTGTTCCTTGACCGAGAGCTCGTTGTCCCAGACGGCGACCGCGTCGACGGCCACCGAGTTGTTCCCTGGCGCCCAGTAAGAGAAGTTGGTGTGCGGGTTGCCGGCGAGGTGCGCCGCCTTGACCGGGGTCCGGTAGGTGGCCAACCAGCCGAGTGGTTTGCCGTCGACCTTCTCCCACACCGGGATGAGGACACGGGTCCGCGGCCGGTTCTCGGCGTCGACTGTCACCATCGTGGCGTAGTTGATGGCGCCGACGTAGGTGTTGAACTCGGTTTCCAGTTTGCCGAAGTCGCCGGTCGTCGTGCTCATGCCGCGCTCCGGAAGGACTCGACGGCGCGGGAGAGGCTGGCCGCGGCGTGTCCGGCGGCGATCTGCCGGTCGATCAGGTCCTTGATCGGGAGCAGGGTGCCCGCCGGGACGTCCAGCTCCTGGCTAGCCCGGATGATCGTGGCCAAGCCTGCCTGATTCATGGCCAGACTGGACTCCCCGCCGGTGTATCCGCCGCTGTCGATCTCCTCGGCGAAGGTGGACAGCGCCGGGAACGAATCCGCCAGCCAGGACAGCAGCATCGGCGTCAGTTCGGTGGCGCGGACCCCGGCTGCCGACGCCATCGCCGTCGCGTGCAGGAAACCGCCGATCATGCCGTACATCCCGGCCAGGATGGCGACGTCGTAGCCCGAGGCGAGACCGGCGTCGGCGCCGAGGAAAGTGCCCCTTCCCAACAGGTCCAGCCTCGTCTGCCAACGCTGGTGGACGGTCTCGGAACCGCTGTAGCTGATCGAAGACTCGGTGGTGCCGATCGTTTGCGGCACCGCGTAGACGGCTCCGTGGAGGTAGTCCGCCCCTTGCTCGGCCGCCCACGCGGCCAGTTCCCGCGCGTCCTCCGGCCCGCCGGAGGTGACGTTGACCAGCGCGCGCCTGGCGACCGCGTCGGACGCACCGGCCAGTACCTGCCGGGTGACGGCGGAATCCAGCAGCGCGACGATCACGAGATCGCCCGCCGAGATCGCCTCCGCGGCGGTGGCCGCCGCCGTCGCCCCGGCCGCGACGAGCGCGTCCGCTTTGGCCGCGTCGCGGTTCCAGACGGTCGTGGGATGGCCGTGGCGAAGGAAGGTCTCGGCCAGCGCACGGCCCAGGTTGCCGAGGCCGATGACGGTGACGCGCTCAGGTGTTGTGCTCATGAGTCCAGCCTCGCGACGCGGCCTTCCCGCTGCCAGTGACACAGATGACCGGAACCACCAAATTCGTGCCATAGGATGTGGCCATGAGCGCTGGTTCGGTCGCCCTGGTCGTCCCCGAGGAGATCGGGGTCGCCTTCTGGGACCTGTACGAGGTGAGCATCCCCGCCACCGTTTTCGGGATGCCGCAGCCCGATCTCGCCGACCCCTGGTACGACCTCCGGATGTGTGGGACCGGCGACAGGGCCTCCGAGGCCGCCCCGGGATTCGCGCTGCGCACCCCGTACCGGCTCGACGACATCGTCGGCGCCGACACGGTCATCGTGTCGTCGGTACCGGACGAGGTCCTCAGCGAAGGCGCGCCGGTCTCACCCGAGCTGATCAGCGCGTTGCGCCGCGCCCACGACGCGGGCGCACGGATGGTTTCCCTGTGCTCCGGCGCGTTCGCGCTCGCCGAGGCCGGGCTGCTCGACGGCCGTCGCGCCACCTCGCACTGGATGCACACCGCACTGCTGGCCGAGCGCTTTCCCGAGGTCGAGGTCGACGACTCGGTGCTCTACGTGGACGGCGGCGACGTGCTCACCAGCGCCGGGATGACCGCCGGCCTGGATCTGTGCCTGCACTTGGTCCGTCGCGATCTCGGAGCGCATGTGGCCAACCAGCTGGCCCGCCGGATGGTCGTGCCCGCGCACCGGCCGGGCGGACAGGCCCAGTTCATCGACCTGTCCGTCCCGGCCACCGACGACCAAGGGCTGGCGCCGGTGCTCGACTGGGCGAGAGCGCATCTCGACCGGCCGCTGACGATCGAAGATCTCGCGCGGCGCGCCATGATGAGCCGCCGGACCTTCTACCGGCGTCTGCAACAGGCCACCGGCACGACACCGCTCCAATGGCTGCTCACCCAGCGTCTTTCCCAAGCGCAGAGCCTGCTGGAATCGACCGACCTCCCGGTGGAGAGGATCGCGGAACTCAGCGGTCTCGGCACCGCGAACAACCTGCGCCACCACTTCCTCAAGCAGGTCGGCGTCTCACCCGGTGCCTACCGGAACGCCTTCCCGCGGCAGCCTCAGGTGACCGCTGTCGCCGGGTGACTCAGCCGAGCCGGTCCAGCGCACGCGGCAAGGCCGAGGCGAGCAGGTCCAGTTCGGCCTCTCCGGCGATCAGCGGCGGCGAGACCGCGATCCCCTTGGCCAGGTTCCGCACCAGGACGCCTTCCTCTCGCGCGATCCGCTGCAACCGGTTCGGCGCGCCGGCGTCGGACGCCAGGAAGTCTGCCTTCAGTTCCACCGCGCCGAGGAAGCCCAACCCAGCTCGCACCTCCGCGACCAACGGATGTGACGCCAGTCCGGAAAGCGCGTCCGCCAGCGGTTTCTCCAGTTCCCGTCCGCGCGGGATGAGCCCGTCGCGTTCGTAGATGTCCAGCGTCGCGTTCCCGGCGGCGCAGGCGACCGGATGCCCCGCGTAGGTCGCGCCGTGCCGCAGCACCGGCGCCCCCGGCTTGCCGGTGAAGAACGGCTCGGCCACCCTCGGCGCGACGATCAGCGCACCCAGCGGGATCGTCCCGCCGGTGATGCCCTTCGCCGTCGTGATCATGTCCGGCTTCACGGCCCACCGGTCGATCCCGAACCAGGTCCCCAGCCGCCCGAAAGCCGCGATCACACAGTCCGCGACGAACAGCACGTCGTGTTTGCGGCAGATCTCGGCGACCGTCTCGATGTAGCCGTCCGGCGGCAGCAGGACGCCGCCCGCGCCGATCACCGGTTCGCAGAAGAACGCCGCGACCCGCTCCGGACCCACCCGCTGGATCTCAGCTTCGAGCGCTTCGGCACTGTCGTACGGCACGTGCGAGAAGTCGCCCGGCAGCGGCCCGAAACCCACGGCGTTGGCCGCGATGCCCCCGACGGCCGTGCCGAAACCGTGGGTGCCGTGGTAGCCCTGCACCCGCCCGATGACGTGCGCCTTTTCCGGGCGCCCGGTATGCGCGAAATACGAGCGGGCGATCTTGACCGCCGTGTCGATGGCGTCACCGCCACCCGAGCCGAAGAACACCTTCGAACCCGGCTCCGGTGCCAGCGCGGAGACCCGCTCGGCGAGTTTCAGCGCGGGCTCGTTGGCGTGGTAGCCGAACAGGTTGTACGAATCGAGCGTCCGCAGCTGGTCCGCGACGGCCAGCGCGATCTCCTCACGCCCGTGTCCGAAGTTCGCGTACCAAAGCGACGCGGTCGCGTCGAAATAACGCTTCCCCTCGTCGTCCCAGACGTAGGAACCCTCACCGCGGGTGATGACCAGCCGGTCGCCATCGACCGCTCCCATGTCCGCGAAGGGATGCCACAGCGGATTGTGCGCGGACGCCGACGACACCATGATCTTCCTCCTTGTGCTCGTGCCCCCATCCTCACCCGGATCCGGCCGCGGCGCGAACACTCCATCGTGCACAGTTCGCGCCGCGGACCTGTCCGGTCTGTCACGGCAACCGGCGGTGAATTCCGGCACCATCCCATCGGCTCTTGCCCGCGCCGGTCGATCCTGTTGTTTGATGAGTGAGTTTGTTCAGAGTTGAGCATTCTGGGAGGAACTTATGCGTCGTCTCGCTGGCGCGCTCGTCGCCGCCTGCACGCTCACCGCCCTCTGCGCCGTTCCGGCGGCGGCCGCCGCGAGCTGAAGGGGACTTTCCCCGCATGGCATGCGGGGAAAGCTCCCTTCACCGCGTGCGATGCGGGGAAAGTCCCCTTCAGCCGCGGCGGTCGTAAGCGGACAGAAGCTGCTTCTCCGCATCCCGCAGGTACTTCTCCAGCGCCGCCTCCGCGGGCCCGAACCGTCCGCGCTCCAGATCCCGCAAGATCCGCTCGTGCCGCACCAGGAACGGTTCGAAGAACGTCCGCGTGTTCTCCGCCAGCACGAAGAAGAGCCGGGTCTCCGCCAGCACCTGACGCATCGTCGTGCTGACCCGCTCGCTGCCCGCCAGGTCGCCGATCGCCTGATGGAAAGCGATGCTCGCGGTCCCGACAGCCTGCCAGTCGCCTTCGTCCGCCGCGACACGGCCTTCCCGCACCGCGTCGGCGACGGCCGAAAGATCCACAGTGGACAGTTCGGACGCGCGTCGCAGCGCACCGCATTCGGTGACCCGCCGCATCACGTAGAGATCCGAGATGTCCTGCGCGGTCAGCTCCCGGACGAACACACCGCGGTTGAGTTCGTGCACCGCGAGCCGTTCGTGCGCCAGCAGCTGGAACGACTCGCGCAGGGTGTTGCGCGAAACGCCCAGCGCGGCGCTGATCGACGGTTCGGAAAGCCTCGACCCCGGCGGGAAAACGCCTTCGGTGATGCGCTGGCGCAGGATCTCGGCGACCCGTTCCGCCGTCCCGCTCCGTTCGAGCAGGGGCCGGTCACGGGCCAGTGTCTCCTCGGCGGCAGGAGTCGACATGGCGCTACCTGACACCGAGTTCGAAGTCGAGACTGTACCGGTTGCCCGGCATGGCACCGGCAGCCTTGGCGCCGTCGATCGGGAGCGCGACCCCGTTGATGAACCGGGATTCGTCGCTCGCCAGGAAGACGACGGCCTTCGCGACCTCCCACGCCTCGCCGACCCGCCCGGCCGGTGTGCTCGCGGTCAGTTGGTGTTGCTTCGCCTCGAAGTCCTCCGGGGAGGCGAGTGTGCCGCGCAGCATGTCGGTGTCGATCGCGCCCGGGTTGACCGTGTTCGCCCGGATCCCCTGGTGCGCGTGCGCGACGGCGATCGACTTCGTCAGGCCGACCAGCGCGTGTTTGGTGGCGTTGTACACCGGGTCGCCGGGGCGGCCCATCACGCCACCGTTGGACGACGTGGTGATGATGCTGCCCGCCTTGTTCGCGATCATGTGCGGCAGCACCGCTCGCGTACCGAGGAAGGCGGCCCGCACGTTCAGCGCGAAGATGTTGTCGAACTCCGCCAGTGTGGTGTCCGCCAGCGGCTTGCCGAGGTGGATGCCGACGTTGTTGAACAGCACGTCGATCCGGCCGGTTTCGGCCAGGACACCGCGCACGAACTCGTCGACCTGTCCCTCGTCGGTAGCGTCCACAAGGGAGTGTCGGGCGCCGTCGACGGACTCCGCTGGATCGCGGATGTCACTGGAGAACACGGTCGCGCCCTCGGCGACGAACTCCTTCACGGTGGCGAGACCGATGCCCCTCGCGCCGCCGAAGACCACCGCGACCTTGCCTGCCAGCCGACCCATGCTCATCTCTTCCCTCTGTAGTCTTCCGGAAGCCGCACCAGCGCCCCGGGTTCTCCGTGATAGGTGACCTCGACGCCGTACAGTTCGCGCGCCGCTTCCACTGAGACGTAACCATCGACGACGTCGGCGAGCACGGCTTCCGGCTCCCGGTCGAACGGGTCGCCGTATCCGCCACCGCCGGGCAGGATCACGTCCACGACGTCGTCCGGCCGCAAATTCACCCGGCTTTTCGACGGCAGGTCGGCTCCACCGGAGAGCCCGAACCGGCCCGCGGCGCCATCATGCCCCGAGTCCACACCGGACGCCGGTCGAAGTACCCGATCGACGTTCCCGTTGACACTCCACGAGATCTCGCCGCGTGCCGCCATCGACGTGCGCTGGCCGAGGCCGCCGCGCCGCCGTCCGGCGCCGCCGGAATCCGCTCGCAGCACGCGTTCGCGCTGGATCAGCGGCGCCATCGTCTCGATGACCTCCGTCGGGGTGGACCGCAGTCCACTCGGGAATCCGGTGGTGCTCAGACCGTCCTTTGTGGCCCGTGCGCCGATCCCGCCGGTCTGGAAGACATTGAGCATGAACTCGTCGCCCACCGCGTCGGCGCCGCGCCAGATCGTCATCCACAACGCGTCCGCGCTGTGTGCCAACGCGTTGCCGGGTAACGCTTCGTGGAGCGCGGTGATCAGCAGCGACGGCAGGAAGTGCCCGATCAGGTGCCGGGACGCGACCGGCGCGGGCGGCGTGCAGTTGAGCACCGATCCTTCCGGCGCGGTGACGTGCACCGGCCGGAACGAACCCGCGTTGTGCGGCACCTCCGGGGAAATGGCCGCCTTGACCGCGAACGAGGCGTACGCCCGCGTGTAGTTGAGAACGACGTTGATCCCGCGACGGCTTTGCGGCGACGACCCGGCGAAGTCGAGACGGATCTCGTCACCGTCGATGGTCACGGCGACCTTGAGGACGACCTCTTCGTCGTCGAACCCGTCGGTCACCAGCTCGCTGGTGTACCTGCCGTCCGGCAGTTTCGCCAACGCGTCCCGCAGTGCCCGCTCGGAGCGATTCATGATCTCCGCGGCGATATCGTCGAGCGAGTCGAGAGCGAATTCCTCCAGCAACCGCACCAGACTCGCCGCGCCGACCTCGTTCCCGGTGACCTGGGCGTACAGATCGCCGATGGTCTCTTCGGGTGTACGGACGTTCGCGCGGATCAGCAGTTCCAGATCCGCGTTGACCTCGCCCGCGCGGAGGAACTTCATGATCGGCAGGCGCAGCCCCTCTTCGAAGACCTCGTTGGCCTCGGCCGAAACCAGCCGACCGCCGATATCCGGTGCGTGGCAACAGGAAGCGAACCACGCGACCAGCCGTCCACGCAGGAAGACCGGTGTGGCGACGGTGATGTCGTTGATCTGCCCGGCCGTCTGCCACGGGTCGTTGGTGAGCAGAACGTCGCCCGGCTCCAGGGTCTCCGGCGGGTACGCGGCGACGAAGTGGTGCATCCCGGTCGCCATCGCGTTGATGTGGCCGGGAGTCCCGCCGACGGACTGGCCGATCATCTCGCCGCGCGAGTCGAACACCGCACAGGCGAGGTCGAGCGACTCTCGCACCACGGAGGAGAACGCCGTGTTGACGAGCGCGTTCTGCTGCTCGGCCAGGATCGAGTGCAGCCGGTTTCCCAGCACTCCCACGAGGATCGGGTCGACGCTCATACCGTCACCACCAGACCGGCGTCGTCGCCGACCACGCACCGAGCGCCCGGCGGAATGACCACAGTGGACTCACGCTCCTCGACGATGGCCGGACCCTCGACGCGATCACCGGGCGCGAGCCGGTACCGGTCGAACACCGCTGTGTCGACAAATCCACCCTCGGCGGGAAAGTACGCCGGACGACTCCCCTTGCGCGCGTCACCTTCGACCGTGGCGGCCGCGAGTTTCAGCGTGACCGCCGGCACCGGGCCGCTCGACACGACCCGCCAGTTGAGCACCTCGACGGCGACGTCCGGCCCGGTCCGCCGATAGAGCGTCCGATAGGTCTCGGTGAACGCGTCGACCAGCGACTCCGGCCACTTCCCCGGCTCGACCGGTACGCGGATCTCGTAGCCCTGCCCGGAGTACCGCATCTCCGCGATCCGGCGATGCGTCACCCGCGCACCGTCCACACCGGACTTCTCCAGCAGTTCCCTGCCCTCGGTCTCCATCTCGGCGAAGAGCGCGTCGACCTGTTCTCCGGAGAGATCGAGTACCGCCGAACGTGCCGAGCGCACGAAGTCGAAGGCCAGCGGTGCGGTGAGGAATCCCACCGCGCTCAGGACTCCGGCCGCAGGAGGGGCGACCACCTCGGGTGCGCCGAGCGCCCGCGCCACGCCGACACCGTGCACCGGTCCGGCGCCGCCGAAAGTGAACATCGGCAGCTTCGCCGGATCCTTGCCCCGTTCGACGGCGTGGACGCGGGCGGCGTTCGCCATGTCCTCGTTGACGCTGGTGTGGATACCCCAGGCGGCCTCTTCCACGCTGACGCCGAGCGGTCCGGCGATCTTCGACCGGATCGCCTCGCGTGCGCCCTCGGCGTCCAAAGTCATTCCGCCACCGAGGAAATATCCGGGATCCAGGTAGCCGAGCACGAGGTCGGCGTCGGTCACGGTGGGTTCGGTGCCGCCTCGTCCGTAGCAGACCGGGCCGGGCTCGGAACCGGCTGAATCCGGGCCGACGGTGAGCAGGCCGAGCGCGTCGATGCGGGCGATCGAGCCACCGCCGACACCGATCTCGATCATGTCGGTGACCGGGACCTTGACCGGCAGCCCGGATCCCGGCAGCAGCCGGTACTTCCGGTCCACTTCGAACTCGTGCGTCACCAGCGGTGCGCCGCCGGAGATCATGCACAGTTTCGCCGTCGTGCCGCCCATGTCGAAGGCCAGCAAGTCCTCGACACCGGCCGCGGACCCGATCGCGGAGGCGGCCAGCGCCCCGCCCGCGGGGCCGGACTCGAGGATGCGAATCGGGTAACGCGCGGCTGTGTCGACGGTCGCGATCCCGCCGTTGGACAGCATGATGTGCGGCGACGGCCGGATTCCGGCCTCGTGCAGACGTCGTTCGAGATCGCGCAGATAGCGTTCGGTGAGGTCCTGGACGTACACGTTCGCGACCGTGGTCGACGCGCGTTCGAACTCGCGGATCTCCGGGACGACCTCACTGGACAACGCGACCCGGAGCCGCGGCGCGACCTCCTTGAGCACTTCGGCGGCCCGGCGTTCGTGCGCGGGATTCGTGAAGGCATGCAGGAAACAGATCGCCGCCGCATCGATACCGCGGGCGTCCAGCTCACGGCCGAGACGCGCGACATAGTCCTCATCCAGTCCGGTGTGGACGGTCCCGTCAGCGAGGATCCGTTCGGGGACGTCGAACCGCAGGTGGCGCGGGACCAGCGGCTTCGGCAGCTCGATGAGCAGGTCGTACAGCTCGTACCGGTGCTCGCGCCGCATCTCCAGCACGTCACGGAAACCGGCGGTCGCCAGCAGCGCGGTGCGCGAACCCTTGCGTTCGATCAGCGCGTTCGTGACCAGTGTGGTGCCGTGCACGAACTGCTCGACGTCGGCCGCGTCCAGTCCAGCGTCGGCGAGTGTCCTTTTGAGACCTTCCTCGACCGCGCGGGCGGGCTCGTCGTGCGTCGTCAGCACCTTGCCGACGGCGACGACACCGGTCTCGTCGAGCACGCAGAGATCGGTGAACGTGCCGCCGATGTCCACGCCGACGCGGAGCCCGGTCACGAAGAACCCTTGCGGTACCAGCGCGGCGAGGTGTTGAGCGGCGGCGCCATCTTCGCGCGGACGACCAGCACGTTCGGCTCGTCGGACTCGACGAACTCACCGAGCAACCGCCGGAACGCGCGCCCGAAGCCGGAGACGCGGTCCGCGTGCACCCCGAAAGACCGGGCCAGGCCGACGAAATCGGGGCTGTCCCAGTCGACGCCGCGGCGCGGCAGCCCGGCGCGATCCTGGTCGTACCGGAGCATGCCGTAGCCACCGTCGTCGACGATGATCACCGTGACCGGTAGCTGTTCCTGCGCCAGCGTGGCGAGATCGCCGCAGCCGAACAGGAAACCGCCGTCGCCGCTGATACAGATCGCGCGTCCGACGCCCGCCGCGGCGGCGCCGAGCGCGGACGGGAAGCCGTAGCCGAGCGTGCCCCAGCCCATCGGGTACGCGAGTTTGCGCGGGGCACGAACGCGGTGGAATCCGCCGATCCAGTACCCGGCCACACACATGTCCGCGACCACGACGGCGTCCTGCGGCAACACTTCGTCCAAAGTGGACAAAAGGTCGGCGGCCTGTGGTTCCTCTTCCTTGATCCGCTGCCGGACCCGCGCGGAAACCTTGGCGAGCCTGCCGACGAGCGCCGCGATCCCGGGCCGTTCCTCGACTTTCAACGCCTCGGTGAGCACACGGGCGTCACCGACCAGCGTGATGTCCGGCTGGTAGTTCTTGGCCGCGTCGTCCGGGTCGACGTTGATCGCGATGAGCTTCTTCGGCTGCGGCATCAGCCAGTTCTGCGTCATCAGCCCGTCGAAGTCGGTGCCGATGGCGAGGACGACGTCGGCCTCGTCCCACAGCGCGCCGACCTCGGGCGCGTGCACCGGGTTCGGGGCGAGACAAGGATGGTCGACCGGCAGGAGCCCGCGGGCGCCGAACGTGGTGAGCACCGGCGCGGCCAGCCGTTCGGCGAGTTTCCCGATCGCCTCACCCGCCCCGGCGCGCAGCGCGCCGCCGCCCGCCCAGATCACCGGCCGCTCGGCGGTGGCCAGCAGCGCCTCGGCCTCGGAGAGGTCGGGGATCTCGGACGGCCGGGCGTGCGACCTCGGCGGACGACGGGCCGGTGTCCGCTCCGACAGGAAGTCGGTCGGGATGCCGAGGTAGACCGGCCCGCTCTGCGGCTGGAGCGCGAGCCGGGCCGCGCGGTGGAGGGTGGCGGCGACCTGGTCGGCGCTCTGGACGGTGAACCCGGCCTTGGTGACCGGCGCGAACATCGCCTGCTGATCCGAAGTCTCGTGCAGGACGCCGCGGACCACGCCCGGCCGCCGTAACGTGGACGGGATGTCGGTCGCGATGACCAGCATCGGCGCGGCCGAGGCCATCGCCTCGCCGACGGCGGCGAGCGTGTTCGCGGCACCGGGCCCCGTGGTCACCATGGCGATGCCGAGCTTCCCGGTCGCGCGGGCGTAACCGTCGGCCGCGTACCCGGCCGTCTGCTCGTGCCGGACCCCGACGAGCCGGATGTCCGTATCGGCCAGCGCCTCCCATAACGGCAGGTTGTGCACCCCAGGGAGACCGAAGACGACTTCGGTCCCCAGAGCGGTCAGCGCGTCGGCCAGATGCTGGGCTCCGGTGGGTGAAGGCACCTCGCCGATAGTGCCAGATCGTTCAACGATCCAGCAACCATCGGGAAAGGGCCTCGTGAGTGGTTCGCAGATCCGTGCAGGGCGGAGTGGCGGTGTCGCGAAAGCCACTTTCGGGACGCCTGATATCCCGAAAGTGGCTTTCGCGACACCCGATGCCTTACTCGCGAGGTCAGTACAACCCGGCCGCGTAGGCAGGACCGTAATACGCCTCCAGGTCGGCCACGGTCTCCTCCGGCCGTTCGAAGGTCTTGGCGATGACCGCCCTGGACGGCATCGCGTCGGGTGTCCAGGTCTCCGGCGACCAGAGCTTCGACCGCATGAACGCCTTCTGGCAGTGGTGGAAGATCTCGTCGATGTCGACCACCAGCGCGAGCTTCGGCCTGCTCCCCTTCACGATCATGTCGTCGAAGAACGGCGCCTCCCGCACCAGCCGCGCGCGGCCGTTGATCCGCAGCGTGTCACCGCGGCCGGGGATCAGGTAGATCAGCCCGACGTGCGGGTTCGACAGCACGTTGTGGAACCCGTCGGCGCGGCGATTGCCGGGGCGCTCCGGGATCGCGATCCGCGTGTCGTCCAGTACCAGCGTGAACCCGGCGGGGTCGCCCTTCGGCGAGACGTCGCAGGTGCCGTCCGCCGCCGACGTCGCGATCAGCACGAACGGCGATTCCGCCAGCCATTGCCGGTCCATCTCGTGCAGTTTGGGTCGCGCCTTGTTCGCCGTCCGTTCCAGCGGCGGCGGCAGGATCTCGCGCAGCTCCGCCTCGGTGGTGACCTCGATGAACCCGTCAGACAATGTTGTGCTCCCTCGTCACGGCCCGGTCGCCGGCGAACCGGCGCACGTCGAGCCCGGTGATGTCGATGGCCGGGACCCGCCCCAGGTAGAGGTCCCGCACGAGCTCCCCCACGGCCGGGCCCATCTGGAACCCGTGTCCCGAAAACCCCGTCGCGTAGAAGAACCGCGACACCTGCACGCTTTCCCCCACGATCTGGTTGCGGTCGGGGGTCACTTCATACAGCCCGGCCCAGCCGCCGCGGATCCCCGCGTCGAGTACGGCGGGCACCCGCCGCGCGGCGATCTCGGCGAGTTTCGGCAGCCAGTCGCCCGGCTGGTACCGGCTGTCGAACCCGGGGTCGCCGTCACCGTCGCAGAAGGACATCGCCAGGCCGCGACCCTCGCGGTGGAAGTAGAACGCCGACGGCATCTCGATGGTCAGCGGCACGGATTCGGGCAGGCCGTCGACCGGGCCGGTGAACACGACCTGACGGCGGAACGGCCGCACCGGCAGGTCGACGCCGGCGAACTCGCCGACCTTCCCCGACCACGCGCCCGCCGCGCAGACCACCGCGTCCGTCCGTACGAAGCCTTCGCTGGTCCGGACGCCGGTGATCTCGTCGCCGTCGCGTTCGATCCCGACGACCTCGACGCCGGTCTTCAGCACCGCGCCGTGCGCGCGGGCCGCCCGCGCGTAACCCTGGACCGCGGAGTCCGGCGTGGCCTTGGCGTCGTCCGGCGACCACAGCGCCGCGACCACGCCTTCGGTGTCGATCAGCGGGGAGAATCGCCGCGCTTCGGCCGGTTCGACGAGCCGGCTGCGGACGCCGTAGGAGTTCTGCAACTCGGCACAGCGCTCGAACTCCGGCAGGTCCGCGGGGTCGGTGACCAGGTACAGGTAGCCGTCGCGGCGAAAGTCGATCTCGGCCCCGTACGTCTCGACGAAGGAGGCGTACTCGGCCAGCCCGCGCAGCCCGATCTCGATGTTGACGTGCGTGGTGAACGACGACCGGATCCCGCCCGCCGCCTTCCCCGTCGAGCCCGCGCCCAGGCTGTCGCGTTCGAGCAGCAGCACCGGGACACCGGCGGCGGCGAGCCGGTACGCGCAGCTGACCCCGATGATGCCGCCGCCGATCACGACGACGTCGGTGCGGTCAGGAAGTGGCTCCATCCGTTTCCCCGATCCGTTCGTCCTCGGGCGGCGGTCCCGGCGGTGTGCCGTCGCCGAACGGGCGCCCGCCCAGCTGCTCCCGGTGATGCGGCGTCGTCCAGCCGGACAGATCCGGTCCCAGTGGGACGATCCGCGTCGGGTTCACCTGCCCGTGCACCGCGTAGTAGTGCCGCTTGATGTGGTCGAAGTCGACGGTGTCACCGAAGCCCGGCGTTTGGAAGAGGTCGCGGGCATAGGCCCACAGCACCGGCATTTCGGCCAGTTTGTTCCGGTTGCACTTGAAATGCCCGTGATAGACCGGATCGAAGCGGACGAGCGTGGTGAACAACCGGATGTCCGCCTCGGTGATCGTGTCGCCGACGAGGTAACGCTGGTTTTCCAGCCGCTCGGAAAGCACGTCCAGCATGGCGAAGAGCCGGGTGTACGCGTCCTCGTACGCGGCCTGCTTGGTCGCGAAACCGGCCTGGTAGACGGCGGCGTTGACATCGGCGAAGACGCCGACGTTGACGGCGTCGATCTCGTCGCGCAGCCGCTCGGGATAGAGGTCGGGCGCGGCGGGCCGGTGAAGGCTGGTCCATTCGGTGGAGAAATCGAGCGTGATCCGCGGATAGTCGTTGCTCACGAGCCGCTTGCTCGGAATGTCCACAATGGCCGGCACGCTGATCCCGCCCATGTAGTGCGGATCCGCGGCGTGATAGGCCTCGGCCAGGTACTTGATGCCCAGTACCGGGTCCCGGTCATCGGGATCGAGGGTGAACCGCCAGCTCTTGTCGTCCTGGATCGGGTCGGCGACGGCGACGCTCAGCGCGGCCTCGAGACCGAGGAGCCGCCGGACGATCAGACCCCGGCTCGCCCAGGGGCAGGCACGGCTCACCACCAGCCGGTATCTTCCTGCCTCCACCGGCCAGCCTTCGCCGCCGTCTGCGGTGATGCGCGCGTCGAAGTGGTTGGCGGACCGGCTGAACTCGCCCGTCTCCGGATCAGTCGGGATCGTCATGTCAGTCACCCTAAAGCGTGAGAAGGTGGTTTCGGTGTGCGTAGACTCTCGCACCCGGCGTGCTCGCACGCCGCCGCGCGGAAGGTGGTCCCACGATGCCGTTGATGCCCGTGACTGACTCGATGTTCCTTCTCGTGGAGACGCGCGAACATCCGATGCACGTCGGCGGACTGCAACTGTTCAAGAAACCCGAGGGCGCCGGCCCCGACTACCTGCGTGACGTCCGCAAGAACATGCTCGAATCCGGCAACATGCGCGACGTGTTCCGCCGTCGCCCCGCGAGGCCGGTGGGTACCGCGGGCCATATCGCCTGGGCGACCGATTCCGAACTCGAACTCGACTATCACTTCCGGCATTCGGCGCTGCCCCAGCCCGGCCGGATCCGCGAACTGCTGGAACTGACCGGCCGCTGGCACGGCACGCTGCTCGACAGGCACCGCCCACTGTGGGAGATCCACCTGGTCGAGGGCCTCCACGACGGCCGGTTCGCGATCTACAGCAAGATCCACCACGCGCTGATGGACGGCGTCTCGGCGCTGCGGCATCTGCAGGGAACGCTGTCGGACGACCCGAACGATCTCGACTGCCCGCCGCCGTGGGGCTCCCGGCCCAAACCGGACGCGAGCCGCAACGGCAAGGCGTCGCCGTCGGTGTTCCAGAGCATGGGCAAGACGGTCAACCAGCTCGCCGGCATCGCGCCCGCCGCGTTGAAGGTGGCGCGGGAGGCGTTCCAGGAGCACACGCTCACGCTGCCGTCGCAGGCGCCGAAGACGATGCTGAACGTGCCGATCGGCGGGGCCCGGCGGTTCGCCGCGCAGTCGTGGTCGCTGGACCGGGTGCGCAAGGTGGCGACCGCCGCCGGGGTGTCGCGCAACGACGTCGTCCTCGCGATGTGCTCGGGCGCGCTGCGGGACTACCTGATCGAACAGAACGCGCTTCCCGACGCGCCGCTGACCGCGATGGTCCCGGTTTCGTTGCGGCGCAAGGACAGCGGCGACGCGTCGGGCAACAACATCGGCGCGCTGCTGTGCAACCTTGCCACCCATCTGACCGATCCGGCGGGGCGGCTCGCGGCGATCAACGCGTCCATGCGCAACGGGAAGAAGCTCTTCTCTGAGCTGACCCCGCTCCAGACCCTGCTGCTGTCGGGGATCAACGTCGCCCAGCTCGGCGTGTCACCGCTCCCTGGTTTCGTGAACAACACGAAACCGCCGTTCAACCTGGTGATCTCCAACGTGCCGGGGCCACGCAAGCAGATGTACTGGAACGGCGCGTCGCTCGACGGCATCTACCCGGCGTCGGTGCTGCTCGACGGGCAGGCGCTGAACATCACGCTGACCAGCAACGGGGACAACCTGGACTTCGGCATCACCGGCTGCCGCCGGAGCGTCCCGCATCTCCAGCGCATCCTGACCCACCTGGACACCGCGCTCGCCGAACTCGAACACGCTGTATCTATTGGGCGCAGCTGACACCCGCAATTCGGCACCTGGTTGCGGTGGTTCGATGTCGAACCACCGCAACCAGGTGCCGAATTGCGTCAGGGGCTAGCTCCCGTCGGAGACGTACAGGGCGCCCGGAGTGATCGTGTAGAGCTGACCGTCGGGGCCGGCGGTGGCGTCACGCGTGCGGCCGAGGTTGGTCCAGAGCTTGCCGCCGTTGCCGTTCAGGTCGAGCTTGTACGTGCCGCCCTTGAGCGAAGCCATGTACAGCGAACCCTTGTAGGCCGCCAGCCCGCTCGGCGTCGCCGAAGACGTCGGCCAGGCCTTGACCGGGTTGGTCATCCCCGCCGTGTTGCACGGACCCTCGCAGGTCGGCCAGCCGTAGTTCTTGCCAGGGTCGATCTTGTTCAGCTCGTCGAGCCTGTTGGCACCGATGTCGGAGACGTACAGCTGCCCGTTCGCCCAGGTCAGGCCCTGGACGTTGCGGTGGCCGTAGGAGTAGACGCGGCTGTTGAACGGGTTGCCCGGCGCGGCCGCGCCGTCGGTGGTGACCCGCAGGACCTTGCCGCCGAGGGAGTTCTTGTTCTGCGCGTTGGCGCCGTTCTGGCCGTCGCCGGTCCCCGCGTAGAGGTAGCCGTCGGGGCCGAACCTGATCCGCCCGCCGTGGTGGTACTGCGAACCACGCGGGATGCCGGTGACGATCGGCGTCGGCGTCTGCCCCAGCTTCAGTTTGGCGATGCGGTTGTCGGAACTGGTCGTGTAGTAGATGAAGACCGTCTCGTCGGTGGCGTAGTTCGGCGAGACGGCGATGCCGAGCAGACCGGCCTCCACGGTGACGCTCACCCCGGGGATGGTCTGGACCGTGGTGACCTTGCCCGCCTTGTCGATCCTGCTGATCGTCCTGGCGTCCTTCTGCGTGAAGAGGCCGGTGCCGTCGGGCAGGAAGTCGATCGACCAGGCCTGGTTGAGGCCACTGGCGAGCTGTCTGATCGCCTGGATGGACGGCGCTTCGGCGGCGGCCGCCGGGACGGCCGCGATCGACACGGCCGTCGCGGCGGCGAACGTGGCGGCGAGAGTACGACGTAAGGACATGGGACGCCTCCTTCAGCTACACCCCTGGAGCTCGGATGGCGGCGGAAGACGGGTGGCCGGGGTTCACCCGTCGGGTTGGATACAAACACACCGTAGGACGAAACGGACACCACTGGACGGGGTAAGGAAAGCGCTTGCCGTTAACCGTTGTGTGCGCCGAGCGTGACCGGCGGGGCGACTCGATCCGCCATAGGTAGGAAACTTTACAAAACGCCTCCTGAACTTGGACCTTACGTCTGGTCAGAATCGGCGCCCCGCTTCTAGGGTGACGGTGCTCGGCCCGGTTCGTTCCCATGTGGACGTTCCGGGGATGAACGTCAGCGATCCGAGGAGCACGAAAATGATCGAACCCATCGAGGTATGGACCACGCCCGACTTCGTCGAGTACGAAACTCCCATGGAGGTCACCGCTTACGCGGCCCGCATGGAGGACTGACTTCCCACCCGGTGGTGGGGGCCGTCCCCCACCACCGTGCCGCCGTCCCGATGAGCGAGCCGCTGGAGGCAGCACCGTGTCTCTTTCCCTTTCCGCCGCGCCGATGTCGCCGCCGGAATTCATCGCGGCCTTGCGCGGGCTCTCCCATCGCTACTGGGGCACGCACCCGTTCCACCACCGGATGCACGGCGGGGACCTGTCCGAGTACGAGCTGAAGATCTGGGCCGCGAACCGCTGGTACTACCAGTGCGTGCTGCCGCAGAAGGACGCGGCGATCATCAGCAACTGCCCGGTGCCGGAAATCCGCCGGGAATGGCTCGACCGCATCGTCTATCACGACGGAGCGGAAGCCGGAGACGGCGGAATCGAGCGGTGGCTCCGTTTGTGCACCGCGGTCGGGCTCGACCGCGAAGAGGTTCTCGATCAGCGGCACGTCGCCCCCGGCGTGCGATTCGCCGTCGACGCCTACGTGAATTTCGCCCGCACGAAGCCTTGGCTCGAAGCGGTCGCTTCGGGGCTGACCGAAATGTTCGCCGGCCACCTCATGCAACGACGAGTCGCCGACATGCTGGCGAACTACTCGTGGATCTCGCCGGAAGACCTCGCCTACTTCACCAATCGCATCGACAAGGTCTCCGGTGAGGGCAAGGGGACACTCGACATCGTCGTGCGGTACGCCGTCACCCGCGAGCAGCAGGAGAAGGCGATCGCCGCGCTGTCGTTCAAGACCGACGTGCTCTGGTCCATGCTCGACGCCATCGAGCGCGCCGCGGCCAAGGAGTAGCGATGACCACCATCACCACCGGTTCCGTGCCGCGACTGCGGCGCGGGGTCCGGCTGAGTTACGACCAGACCAGGGAAACGCACGTCCTCCTGTTCCCCGAAGGCGTACTCGTCCCGAATCCGACCGCGGCGGCCGTTCTCGCACTCTGCGACGGGGTCGGAGACGTCGCGGCGATCGCTTCGGCCTTGCGCGAGCGCTATTCCGGTGTGCGAGAGGAAGAAATCCTGGACGTCCTGTCCCGGCTGGGAGATCGGCGGATCGTCGAATGGACCTGAACACCTCGACCGCGGCACCGCCGCTGGGGATGCTGGCCGAACTGACCCATCGTTGCCCGCTGCACTGCCCGTACTGCTCGAATCCGGTGGAACTGATCACCCGCGACAGCGAACTGTCCACAGAGGAATGGTTGTCCGTCCTCTCGCAGGCGCGGGAACTGGGCGTGCTCCAGGTGCACATGTCGGGCGGCGAACCACTCGCCAGGCCGGATCTGCCTGTCCTGGTCGAGCACGCCACGAAACTGGGTTGCTACGTCAACCTGGTGACGTCCGGCCTCGGACTCACAGAGTCCAGATTGGACGATCTCGTTGACCGCGGTATCGCGCATATCCAGCTGTCCGTCCAAGGTGCGACCGCAGAGCGCGCGGACCGGCTCGCGGGTGCGCGGGCCCACGACCGGAAACTGGTCGTCGCCAAACTGATCAAGAAGGCCGGGCTGCCGCTTTCGGTGAACGTGGTCCTGCACCGGCAGAACCACGACCAGCTCGCCGGGATCATCGACCTGGCCGAGGAAATGGGCGCGGACCGGCTCGAACTGGCCAACACGCAGTACTACGGCTGGGCTCTGCGGAACCGCGATGCCCTGATGCCGACCAGGCGGCAACTCGACGAGGCCGAGCCGATCGTGCGCGCGGCCACCGAACGGCTGCGCGGCACCATGGAGATCATCTACGTCGTCGCCGACTACTACGAGCAGTACCCCAAGCCGTGCATGTACGGCTGGGGCGCACGGCAATTGACCGTGGCGCCCGACGGGAGCGTGCTGCCGTGCCCCGCGTCGACCGCGATCGAGACGCTGAAGTTCGACAACGTGCGGGACAAACCACTGGCCTGGATCTGGTACGAATCCCGTTCCTTCAACGCGTACCGCGGTGAGGACTGGATGCCGGACACCTGCGGCACCTGTGATCGGCGCTCGATCGACTTCGGTGGCTGCCGCTGCCAGGCGTTCCAGCTCACCGGTGACGCCGCGGCGACCGATCCGGTGTGCTCGCGATCGCCGCGGCGCGACGTCGTCGATCTCATCCTCGCCACACCCCCGAAAACGGACGAACTCGTGATGCGGGCGCCGCGATGAGGGTGATCCTGCTCGGAACCGCGGCGGGCGGCGGTTTCCCGCAATGGAACTGCGCCTGCGCACTGTGCACTTCGGACGCTCCGCCACGCACGCAGGACTGCGTCGCGGTGAGCGCGGACGGCGAGGGCTGGTACCTGCTCAACGCGTCTCCGGACATTCGCGCGCAGATCCTCGCCACACCGCCACTGCGGGCCGGGCCGGGGCCGAGGGAGATCCCGCTGCGCGGAGTGCTGCTCACCGACGCCGAACTCGATCATTCGCTCGGCCTGCTGCTGTTACGGGAAGCAGGCGGACTCCCGGTGTGGGCACCGGACGCGGTGCTGCACGCGCTGTCCGATCAGTTCCCCGCGCGGTCGATCATCGACGGCTATGGTGGCTGGGATTGGCTTCCGGCCTCGGGAATCGCCATCGACGGGCTCCGGGTGAGCGCGCTTCCCGTGAGCGACAAACGCCCGAAGTACGCGCGTTCGTCCACTGAGGACGGCCCGTGGGTGGTGGCGTACCGGATCGAAGACGTCCAGACCGGCGGCGTCTTCGTGTACGCGCCCTGTCTGAAGAGCTGGCCGGACGGGTTCGATTCCTTCACCGACGGCGCGGATCTGGTGCTGCTGGACGGAACCTTCTACGCGCCGGACGAGATGTCGGGCGCCACCGCGGCCAAGGTCGGCGACGGCGCCCAGCTGGCGATGGGGCATCTGCCGATCACCGGCAGTCTCGCGAAGCTCCACCCTGGTCCGCGTTGGGCGTACACGCATCTGAACAACACGAACCCTGTCGTCGAACCGTCCTCGCCGGAGCACGCCGCCGTGCTGGACGGCGGTGCCTCACTTCCCTTGGACGGCACTGAATTCAAGCTTTAGGCGATACCTTCGGGGCTCGCACCTGAAACGGGAACGGCGTCGGCGGTGAGGCTGTCGATCTCCGCGAGCTCGTCCGCGGTCAGGTCGACGTCGGCCGCGGCGAGACTGGCTTCGATGTTGGCCGCCTTGCGCGCGCCGACGATCGCGACGTGCACACCCGGCTGGGCGAGTGTCCACGCGATCGCGAGCTGACTGACCGAGATTCCCTTGTCCGCGGCGAAATCCTTGAGCTTGTCGACGATGGCGAGGTTGCGCCGGAAGGTCTCTCCGGTGAACGCCGACGAGCGCGAGCGCCAGTCGGTCTTCTCGAACGTCGTCTCCGGCGTGAAGGATCCGGTCAGCAGGCCACTGCCCAGTGGGCTGTACACGAGCACGCCGATGTCGTTCTCCCGCGCGTACGGCAGCGGATCGGCCTCGATGTCGCGGCGGAACAGGTGATACGGCGGCTGAAGGGTTTCCACCGGACGGGTCTTGTCGAAGTCGGCCAGCCGCGCGGTGTCGTAGTTCGAAACGCCGATGTGCCGGACCTTCCCGGCGTCGACGAACTCTTGCAGGATCCCCGCGGTCTCCTCGGCCGGGGCGTCGGAATCGGGCCAGTGGATCTGGTAGAGGTCGATGTGGTCGACGTCGAGGAAGCGGAGACTGTCCTCGATTCCTTGCGTCAGCCATTCGCGCCGGGAGTCGCGCGGCCGTTCGGAACGCGGTTTGATGCCGCCCTTCGTGGCGATGACGAGGTTGTCGCGGTCGCGCTTGAGTTCCTCGCGCAACGCCTTCCCGAGCATCGCTTCGGACTTCCCGAAACCGTAGGCCTGTGCGGTGTCGAAGAAGTCGACCCCGAGTTCGCGCGCGTGGTGGATGGCGGCGATCGCCGCGTCCTCGTCGAACGAGCCCCAGTCCCCGCCGAGCTGCCAGGTGCCGAAGGCGATCCTCGACACCTCGAGACCGCTCTTGCCCAATGTCGTCGTACGCATACCTCCAGCAGAACACAGACATCGGACCAGTGCACCGGATCTCCCGGCCAACGAAACCCCCAAATAACTGTTTGACGGTCGGTGTCCCGGCAGTCGATACTCGGTCCCGTGTCCGAGTCCCCCAGCCTTGACGAGCTGCGCGTCCTCGCCCATCCCGTGCGGCTGCGCATTCTGTCGCTTTTGACCGGTGTCGCGATGAGTGCGGCCGAAGCCGCGCGCGAACTCGGTGAGACACAAGCGAATGTCAGCTATCACCTGCGACGGCTGCACGAAGCCGGACTGCTCGACGTCGCCGAGGAGGTCCGGATCCGGGGCGGGCTGGCGAAACGTTACCGGCATGACCCGGAGTCCGGCGCACGGTTCACATCGGCGAATCCGCGGGAGGAGCACCTTCTTCTCACGGCGATGGCGGAAGAACTCAAGCGCCGCAGCGAATTCCGTGTCCTCGGCGAGCAAGGGGCGATGACCGACGCGGAGATGTGGGTCGACCGCGAGACCTGGGAGCAGGCGCTCGAACACGCCCGCGAACTGAGCAGGCTTCTGCACACCGCCGCGCGACCGCCCCGCACCCGGGGCACGATCCCGGTCAGCGCGACGGTTTCGCTGTTCGAAATGACGCGACCGTGACTTCACTGCGTGAACCCCTGCGCCACCACAACTTCCGCTGGCTGATCGGCGGCCGCACGTTCGGGGAGTTCGGCAACGCCGTCGCGCCGCTCGCGCTGGCGTTCGCGGTGATCGACCTGACCGGTTCGGCCGTCGACATCGGCATCGTCGTCGGCGCGCGGTCGGTGGCGAGCGTCGTGTTGCTGCTGTTCGGTGGGGTGCTGGCGGACCGGCTTCCGCGCTCGGTGATCTTGCAGGGCACCGAACTCGCCGCGACACTGACCCAGGCGACCATCGCGGCGAGTGTCCTTTGTGGATTCGCATCGATTCCGTTACTCGTCGGGCTGAGCGTGGTCAACGGCGCGGTGGCCGCGATCTCCGCCCCCGCTTCGGCGTCGCTCACCCCGTTGACGGTGCCCGCCGTCCTGCTGACGCAGGCCAACGCGCTGGGCAGACTACTCTCGAATTCCGGCCGGATCGCCGGCGCCGGGCTCGGCGGCGTCCTGGTCACCGCGGTCGGCCCTGGCTGGGCGCTCGGCGGAAATGCGCTGCTGTTCCTGGGCTCCGCCCTGTCCTACGGGCGCATCCGCCTCAACCGCCGGGAACGGATCCCCGGCAGCCGTCCGCTGGCGGAACTCGCCGAAGGCTGGCGCGAGTTCCGGTCACGGACCTGGGTGTGGGTCGTGGTCGTGCAATTCATGGTCGTGAACGCCGTCATCGCCGGCGGTATCGCAGTGCTCGGCCCCCTCGTCGCCGACAGCACCTTCGGCCGCTCCGGCTGGGGATTCGCCCTCGCCGCGCAGACGATCGGTTCACTCGTCGGCGGAGTTCTCGTGGCCCGATGGCAACCGCGGCGCGCACTGTTCGTCGGGGTCGCGGTGATCCTTTTCGAAGCGCCGCCGTTGATCCTGCTCGGCCAAGCGCCATGGCTGCCCCTACTGCTGGCGGCCATGTTCGTCTCCGGCATGGCGATCGAGCAGTTCGTGGTGGCGTGGGACGTCTCGCTGCAGGAGAACGTGCCCGAGGAAAAGCTCGCGCGTGTCTACTCCTACGACATGCTCGGTTCCTTCATCGCCCTGCCGCTCGGCCAGATGGCGGCGGGGCCAGCCGCGCAGCACTTCGGCGCCGACACGACTTTGCTCGCGTGCGCCGGGCTGGTCGTGGTCGCCACCTGCCTCGCCCTGTGCAGTGGGCAGGTGCGCGGCCTGGTCCGGAAAACCCACGCCGCCCAATCCTGACCTCACCGACCTCGCCAGGCGATAGCAAAGGTCCCTTGCTCCCTTTCCGCTGGTCACGGCCAGGGACGGACCTCCTCGAGGAGTTTCGCGACCGCGAGCACCAGGTCGTCGGAGTGCCGGGGGCCGACGATCTGCAAGCCGACCGGAAGGCCGCTGGAGGTGCGGCCCGCCGGAACGCTGATGGCGGGCTGCTGGGTCATGTTGAACGGGTAGGTGAACGGCGTCCAGTCCGGCCAGCCGCTCATCCCGCTGCCCGGCGGCACCTCGTGCCCGGCTTCGAAGGCGGGGATCGGGACGGTCGGCGTGATCAGCACGTCGTAGCGCGTGTGGAACTCGCCCATCAGGATGCCCAGCGCGGCCCGCTCGGCGTTGGCGCCGAGGTAGTCGCTCGCCGAGAAGGTCTTGCCGAATTCCCATACCTTCCGCAGCCCGGGGTCGACCCTTTCGTCCGATCCGGCGGGGAAGGTGTCCAGCCACTTGGCCGCACCCGTCGACCACAGGATGTCGAAGGCGGGCTTGGGGTCGGTGAAGCCGGGATCGGTCTCTTCGATGTGCAGGCCCGCGTCGCCCAGCGACTGGACCGCCGACTTGACGATCTCCGCGACCTCCGGGTCGACATCGACGTAACCGAGTGTCGGCGAGTAGGCGGCGATCAACCCGCGCACATCCCTGCGGACGGCTTCGCGGAAGGTCGAGACGGGCGGAGCGAGCGCGGCCGGGTCGCGGTAGTCGGGCATCGCGAGGACGTCGAGAAGCAGTGCCGTGTCGTCCACCGAACGTGCCAGCGGGCCCGCGTGCGAGAGCGGGCCGAACGGGCTCGCCGGGAACAGCGGGATCCGGCCGTGTGTCGGCTTGAGGCCGACGATCCCGCAGAACGAAGCCGGAATCCGGATCGAGCCACCGCCGTCGGTGCCGACGGAGAGCTCGCCCATCCCGGCCGCGACGGCCGCGGCGCTGCCACCGCTGGACCCGCCCGCCGTCGTCGACGGGTCGTGCGGGTTACGGGTGATCCCGGTCAGCGTGTTGTCCGTGACGCCCTTCCACGCGAGTTCCGGCGTCGTGGTCTTTCCCAGCAGCACCAAGCCGTTTTCGCGCAGGCGGGCGGTGACGGGGCTGTCGACGTCCCACTGCTGGTCGGGGTCGATGCACCGCGAGCCGCGCAGCGTCGGCCAGCCCTGCGTCAGGAACATGTCCTTGATCGAAGCGGGCACACCGTCGAGCCAGCCGATCGGATTACCGTCCCGCCAGCGGATCTCGGACGCTTTCGCCTGTTCGAGTGCACCGTCGGCGTCGACCAAGCAGTAGGCGTTGGTCTCGCCGTCCCGTTCTTCGATGACGCGCAAAGCGTTCTGGGTGGCCTCGACCGGTGACAGCTCTCCGGTGGCATACGCGGCGACCAGCTCACTCGCGGTCAACTTGGTGTCGTTCATCCGGCCCCTAACCTTGGCGAAGCGTCTCCGACGGCACGTACCCGAGCTGCTTGTCCACGACGTTGCGCAGTGGCTCCCCCGCGCGCCAGCGACGGAAGTTGTCCGCGAACACCTCTACCAGAGTATTCCGCCAGCCGACGAAGTCACCCGACATATGCGGCGAGATCAGCACGTTCTCCATGGTCCACAAAGGACTCTCGGGCGGCAGCGGCTCGGTGTCGAAGACGTCGAGCGCCGCACCTCCGAGCGGCCCGTCCCGCAGCGCGCCGACCAGGTCGGAGGTGACGACCAGTTCACCGCGGCCGACGTTGACGAACCGCGCGCCGGGTTTCATCGCGGCGAAGGTCTCGGCGTCGAACATGCCCTTCGTCTGCTCCGTCAGTGGCGCGACCGCGACGACATAGTCCGCCTCGGCCAGATGGTGTACCAGCTCCGAGGACGCGTATACGTCACCGAAGTCGGGATCGCCCGTGCGGGCACGTCGCCCGACACCGGCCACCGACATCCCGGCGGCCCGCAGCAGCCGCGCGATCGACCGGCCGATCGGCCCGGTGCCGACCACGAGGACCCGGCGACCGGAGACCCGTTCACTCTCCCGGTGCTTCCACTTCTTCTGCCGCTGCAGGTCCCACGAACGGACGAAGTCCTTGGCGAACGTGAGGACGACACCGAGGACGTACTCGGCGATCGCCCCGTCGAATACCCCGCGCGAGTTGGTGAGCACGACGTCGCTCCCCTGCAACCCGGGGAACAGCACGGGATCGACCCCCGCGCTGGCGATGTGCAGCCAGCGAAGGCGGTCGGCCGCGGGCCAGGCACCCGGAACGGCGGTCGACAGGAAGTCGTAGACGAAGAGTGCGTCAGCTCCGGACAACGCATCGGCCAACCCGGCCTCGTCGGTGTAACGAACCACCGCTTCGGCTTCGATAGCGCGCATATCCGGTGGGCGTGCGTCTCCGCAGAGCACCGCCAGAACAGGGGTCTCCGAGGCGATCACATTGACACCGTAAAAGTGGCTCGTATGATTGTCAACAATCCGAGGAACGACCCCCGGAGCACCGGACCTGTGACAGCAGAAGTTCTCCGGAGGCTGAAACTTGGATTTCGACTTATTGGAGTTCGAAGGGCCCTTGGCGCAACGCGGCATCGGCGTGATCGCTCCGTTCGACCTCGCCCTGGAACGCGAGCTGTGGCGCTGGGTGCCCATGGAGGTCTCCCTCCATCTGGCACGGACGCCATACGAACCCGTGCCCGTCAGCATGGAGATGGCCCAGCTCGTCAGTGACAGCAGGCACCTCGCCGCCGCCACGAGAGACGTGCTCCACGTGGAGCCCGAAGTCGTCGCCTATCTGTGCACCTCCGGCAGTTTCGTCAACGGTGTGGATTACGAACGCTCCTTGACCAAGGCGATCTGCGACGCCGGCGCGCCGGACGCCGTCACCACGTCCGGGGCGCTGGCCGAAGTTCTGCACCAGCTCGACCTCCAGCGGGTCTCGGTGCTGACGCCCTATGACGGCGACCTGACCGGGAAGCTGCACGACTTCCTGGCCGAACTCGGCGTGCACACCGTCTCGAGCGACCACCTCGGCCTGGGTGGCGGCATCTGGAAGGTCAGCTACCGGACCATCGCCGAACGCATCCTCGCCGCCGACCACGCCGACGCGGACGCCATCTTCGTCAGCTGTACCAACCTCCCCACCTACGATCTGATCGAGCCGCTCGAAAGCGCGCTCGGCAAACCCGTCCTCACCGCGAACCAGCTCACGATGTGGGCCTGCCTCCGGCGGATGCATCTGCCGATCGTCGGGCCCGGCAAGTGGCTCCGCGAGGTCGATTGACCTCTTCCCCTACGATTGTCGACAATCTGCCTCCGGAGGTTCCGTGCCCATCTCGCCGCTCACCCCGCCCGAGCCGCCGTCCGAGACGACCACGATCGGGTTCATCTACCCCGATCACGCGGCCGAAGACGACTACCCGCTCGCGGAGCAGCTCCTCGGCGGGGACATGGCCGGGATCAAGCTGCCGGTCGAGCACATCTACGGGACCGATCTGCACGCCGTGCCCGAACTCCTGGACCTCGGCAGCGAAAGCCGTCTCGCCGACGGCGCCGCGCTGCTGGCCAAACACGAACCGGACGCGGTGGTGTGGGCGTGCACGAGCGGCAGCTTCGTCTACGGCTGGGAAGGCGCCCGCGACCAGGCCGACCGGCTGGCCGCCGTGGCCGGCGTCCCGGCGTCAAGCACCTCCTTCGCCTTCGTCCACGCCGCTCAGGCACTCGGCGTCCGGCGGGTCGCAGTCGCCGCCAGCTACCCGGACGACGTCGCCAGATTGTTCGTCGAGTTCCTCGGTGCTGGCGGGATCGAAGTGGTTTCGATGGGCAGTGCGGACATCGACACCGCCGCCGAGGTCGGCGAACTCAGCCCGGAAGCCGTCGTCGAACTCGCGGTGAGCCGCGACCACCCGGCCGCCGACGCGCTGCTCGTCCCCGACACCGCGATGCGGACGCTCGGCGAGATCAACACGCTCGAGACCCGGCTCGGCAAACCGGTGCTGACCGCCAATCAGGTCACCGTCTGGGAGGGCCTGCGGCTCACCGGGAAGTCCCCGCTCGTCCGCACACTGGGCGCCCTGTTCGGCAAGAGAGGCAACTGAACCATGTCCTTGCCGGATATCGAGCCGGTCAGCCGGGAATCGACCGCCGGGATCATCGCGCGCCAGTTGCGGGACGCGATCATGACCGGCGCTCTTCCTCCCGGCACCCAGCTCGGTGAAACCGACCTGGCCTCCCGGTTCCAAGTCTCGCGGGGGCCGCTGCGAGAGGCGATGCAGCACCTCGTCTCCGAGGGGCTCCTGCGCAGCGAGCGTCACCGCGGCCTGTTCGTGATCGACCTCGAACCCGGCGACGTCTACGACATCTACGCGGCACGCTCGGCCATCGAGCGCGCCGCGATGCTGCGAGCCCTGCGCGGCGACCGGGAGAAGGTCGCCACCGAACTCGAACAGGCCGTGGGCGCCATGGCCGTCGCCGCCGACGACGACGATCCGACCGCCCTGTCGTGGGCGGACCTCCGTTTCCACGAGGCACTGATCGCCGCTTCCGGCAGCAAGCGGCTCGTGCGCATGGCACGGACCCTGCTGATCGAGACCCGGATGTGCCTCACCGCCCTGCAGGGGACCTATCAGCAGGTCGAAGAACGGGTCACCGAGCACACCCGGATCATCGAGGCCCTGCGCGCGGGCGACGAAGAGACCGCGCTGTCGTTGCTGGAAGCCCATATGGAGGACGCCGTCCAGCGGCTGGCGCCGGGGACCAGCCTGCGAGAGGGCGAAGCTCCCGCGGTGCCTTAGTGGTTGCCATCGAAGGTCCTCCGGGGTATTCGGTGGATCCAGGTTTCCGCTGGGCGTGCGGCCGCGAGGTCCTCGTACCGGTGCTGTACTGCGGCCGTGCGTCCAGCGGGAAGCTGGGCCGTCGAGACCCCGGAGGACTTCCGATGGTGACCGCTGAGGGATTCAGCCACGGCCCCGCGCCCCCAGCACCGGCTGCCCGCCGGTCCCGCCGCGAAACTCCCTGTCCCACGGCCAGTTTCCGTGCTCGTCCTCGTAGACCAGTTGCAGGGCACGGAAATCATCACCGTACAAGAGAACGGCGGTGAGCATGTGCGCCGAGGGAGAGCTGAGCGGAACGACCTCGAACGCGGGCCATCCCACCGCCGCGGGCAGTACCTCGCCGCATTCCGGCGGCCCCGACCGGACCACCTCCTGAGCGAAATAGTTCAGCAGCTGACCGGATCTTCGCTCTCTCAAGCCGGTGACGACGAGCTCCGGCAGCCCTGCATCGGTGAGCCCGACCGTGTAGGCGAAGCCGGGGTGGACGGCTCCACGCTCGACGGTCTGCACCATCCAGCCGTACTTCCGGATCAACGGACGGACCTCCTCGAGGAGGTAGTCGTCGCGGGTCTTCCCCGGGTTGTCGCAATGCCAGCACATCGGCACTCCTCCAGTCGTCGAATCGATGATCGACACTGTGCACCGGGGCACCGACAAAAACTCGCGGCTCGAGTGAGCACTCGGGCGATACGGAGGCCTTGCTTCCGCAGTTTTCCGTTGCGAGGCAGGGACTTGCGCGAATTTTATCTTGTTGAGCGACTTGAATTCGCGCGGCAGGACAGGTGGGTCATGAGCGGGTGTCCGAGAGGTAGAGCAAGGGTGTCGTGTTCGGGCGCGGTCCCGATGCCGGACCGCGTCTCTCACTGTGTGGATTTTGGGGCGTTAGATGACCCAAAATCCACACAGTCCCGCACGAAAGTCCCTGTGACCACCGGACCCGGAGGGGGTGTGTGGAAATAGGGGCACTCAACGTCCCTATTTCCACACACCCCTCACCCGACGCCACCGGGCCCGACCCCTCAATAAGTACGCGAAGGACCCTTTCACGTACTTAACGCGCGTCACCAGCCGACCACATCACCCGGGATGTCATGAACGGACCGTTCATGACATCCCGGGACTTGACACGCCACTATGCGGATGGTTCAAGATAGAGCGGCGACCACCGCGGACCCGAGTTCGGCGGTGGTGGACTTCCCGCCGAGGTCAGGGGTTCGCACGGCCCCCTCCTCGAGCACCTTCTCCACCGCGGCGTGAACGTCTTGTGCCGCAGCGGTTTCCCCGAGATGGTCGAGCAGCATCGCACCCGCCAGGATCTGCGCCACCGGATTCGCGATGCCCTGTCCGGCGATGTCGGGAGCGCTACCGTGTACCGCCTCGAACATGGAAGGAAACTCGCCAGATGGATTGATGTTGCCCGAAGGCGCCATTCCGAGTCCGCCCGTCACGGCCGCCGCCAGGTCGCTCAGGATGTCGCCGAACAGATTGGAAGCGACCACGACGTCGAGCCGGTCCGGCGCCTGCACCATTCGCGCGGCGAGCGCGTCGACATGGCACTGTTCGGCGTGCACGTCCGGGTATTCCGAAGCGATTTCGAAGAAGATCTCGTCCCAGAACGGCATCGAGTGAATGAGCCCGTTGGACTTCGTCGCCGAGCAAACGCGTCCTGTCCGCGTCTTCGCCAGCTCGAAGGCATAACGGATGATCCGCTCCACCCCGACCCGCGTGAACACGGATTCCTGTAAGACGAACTCGTTCCCCTGACCACGATTGTGCCTGCCACCGATCTCCGAGTACTCGCCCTCGGAGTTCTCGCGGACGATCACCATCTCCAGTTCTTCGGCGCTCCGGCCTGCCAGTGCCGAAGTCGTCCCAGGGAGCAACCGGACCGGCCGGAGATTGACGTACTGGGTGAACGCGCGCCGCACCGGAATGAGGAGACCCCACAACGAGACATGGTCCGGCACACCGGGAAAGCCGACTGCACCGAGGAAGATCCCGTCGAACCGGGAAAGCTGCTCGATGCCGTCGTCCGGCATCATCGAGCCGACCTTGGTGTACCGCTCACAGCTCCAATCGAATTCCTTCCAGGACAAGGAAAACCCATGTGACACCGCCGCACGGTCGAGAACCTTGCGGGCCTCGACCGTGACGTCTACACCGATCCCGTCGCCGGGAATGCTGGCGATGCGATAAGAAGAACTCACTGCTTGAGAACTCACAGAGCCACCGCGATGTACTTGGTCTCGAGGAACTCTTCGATGCCGACGGTGCCGCCTTCACGACCGAGTCCCGACTGCTTGATCCCGCCGAACGGTGCCGCCGGGTTCGAGACCAGCCCCTGGTTGAGGCCGATCATGCCGGCTTCCAGTCGTTCCGAAACCCGCAGTGCCCGCTTGAGATCGGAGGTGTACACGTAGGACACGAGACCGAATTCGGTGTCGTTCGCCGCCGCGATGGCCTCGTCCTCGCTGTCGAACGGAGTGATCGGGGCGACCGGCCCGAAGATCTCCTCCGAAGCCAGCCTGGCGTCCTTGGGTACGTCGGTGAGCACTGTGGCCTGATAGAAGTTACCCGGACCGTCCACAGTAGACCCACCGGTGAGGACGCGTGCTCCTCGCTCGGTGGCGTCCGCGACGAGGCCGCTCACCTTCTCGACCGCGGCTTCATCGATGAGCGGGCCGACGACGACACCTTCCTCGGTGCCGCGCCCCATCGGCAGGGCCTCCATGCGCTCGGTGAGGCGCCGGGAGAACTCACCGACGATGCCTCGTTGGACATAGAAGCGGTTCGCGGCCGTGCAGGCCTCGCCGATGTTGCGCATCTTCGCGGTCATCGCGCCTTCGACGGCCGCGTCGAGGTCGGCGTCTTCGAAGACCAGGAAAGGAGCGTTGCCACCGAGTTCCATCGAGGTGCGGAGCACCTTGTCCGCACACTGTTCCAACAGCTTCCGCCCGACTCCGGTCGAGCCGGTGAAGGACAGCTTCCGGGCACGGCCGTCGCGGATCAGCGGCTCCATCACGCCGCCGGAGTCCGAGGTCGTGAGCACGTTCAGCACACCTTCGGGCAGTCCCGCTTCGGCGAGGATCGCCGCGAGGGCCAGCATCGAAAGGGGGGTTTGAGCAGCGGGCTTGATGATCATCGTGCAGCCTGCCGCGACCGCGGGCCCGATCTTGCGGGTGCCCATCGCCATGGGGAAGTTCCAGGGCGTGATCAGCAGACACGGCCCGACGGGCTGCTTCGTCACCAGGAAGCGACCGGTGCCGTTGGGGGCGACGGCGTAGCCACCGTCGATCCGGACGGCCTCTTCCGCGAACCAGCGGAAGAATTCAGCCGCGTAGGTGACCTCGCCTTTCGACTCCGCGAGTGGCTTGCCCATCTCGAGGGTCATCAGCAGCGCGAGTTCGTCGGCGCGCTTGATGAGCAGCTCGTAGGCGCGGCGCAGGATCTCGCCGCGTTCGCGCGGGGCGACGTTCGCCCAGGCGGCCTGTGCGGCCACGGCGGCGTCGAGTGCGCTGACACCGTCCGCCGGTGACGCGTCGGCCACCTCGCACAGGGCTTCACCTGTCGAGGGGTCGAGAACGGGGAAGGTCTTCCCGCTCGTGGCGGGCACCCACTTGCCGCCGATGAACAGTTCCTTGTCGACCGCCGCGACTACGCCGGCCTCACTGATCGAGCTCATCCCAACGCTCCTCCATGTTGTCCCGAACGCCATGCTATGGATATTGTCAACAATCGACAACAGCTCAGCCGACCTAGGAGCGCAGCCCATGGCCCAGCTATCACCGCTGCTCAAGCAGGCAACGCCGGTCGTGGTCGACCACGGTGAAGGGGTGTACCTCTACGACACCGATGGCAAACGTCACCTGGACTTCACCGCCGGTATCGGCGTGACCAGCACTGGCCACTGCCACCCACACGTGGTGAGCGCCGCGCAGGAGCAGATCGGCAAACTCATCCACGGGCAGTACACGACGGTGATGCACAAGCCGATGCTGGAGCTGACCGAGAAGCTGGGCGGCGTCCTGCCGGAAGGCCTGAATTCCCTCTTCTACGCGAACTCGGGCAGCGAAGCGGTCGAGGCGGCGCTCCGGCTGTCGCGACAGGCGACCAAGCGGCCCAACGTCATCGTCTTCCAGGGCGGTTTCCACGGCCGGACCGTCGCGGCGGCGACCATGACGACCTCGGGCACGCGATTCAGTGCCGGGATCTCGCCGCTGATGTCCGGTGTGCACGTCGCGCCCTTCCCGTACGCCTTCCACTACGGCTGGGACGAGGAGACGGCGACGAAGTTCGCCCTGCGCGAGCTCGACTACCTGTTCGCGACGGTCTGCGCGCCGAACGAGACGGCCGCGTTCTTCATCGAGCCGGTGCTCGGCGAGGGCGGGTACGTCCCGGCGAACCCCGAGTTCCTGGCCGGGATCCGGGAACGCGCGGACAAGCACGGGATCCTGCTGGTGATGGACGAGATCCAGACCGGCTTCGGCCGGACGGGCAAGTTCTGGGGACACGACCACTTCAGGGTGTGCCCGGACATCGTGCTCATCGCGAAGGGACTCGCGAGCGGGTTCCCGATCTCGGCCATCGCCGCGTCCGAGGAGCTGATGGCGAAGGCACTCCCCGGTTCGCAGGGCGGTACTTACGGCGGTAACGCGGTGGCCTGCGCGGCGGCGATCGCCACGCTCGAGGTGATCCAGCGGGAGGGGCTGGTCGAGAACGCCGCCGAACGCGGCCGCCAGCTGCTCGAAGGCGTGCGGGTGATCGCGGACAAGTCACCGTCGATCGGCGACGTCCGAGGACTGGGGCTGCTGGTCGGTTCCGAGTTCACCACGCCGGACGGCGAGCCGGACACGGTGAAGGCCCAGGCGGCGCAGAAAGCCGCGTCCGCCAACGGGTTACTGCTGCTGACCTGCGGGGCGTACATGAACGTCGTCCGGATGGTGCCGCCGCTGATCGTCGATACCGAGCAGGTCGACGAGGCGCTGCGGATCTGGGGTGACGTCGTGGCGGGGGTCGAGTGATGGCCCGCTACATCACGATCACCCTCGACAAGCGCGGAGTGTCCTGCCGGGCCCGGCTGCTCGACGCCGAAGCCCCGCGGACCTGCCGCGCGGTGTGGGACGCGTTGCCGCAGAGCGGTTCGGCCTATCACGCGAAGTACGCGCGCAACGAGGTCTACACCCTCGTGCCGCCCTTCGCCGAACCGAAGCCTGGCCGGGAAAACCCCACGGTGACCCCGATTCCGGGTGATGTCGTGTACTTCGGGTTCGAGGCGTGGGAGATCGGCAACCCGGCGTACGGCTACGACGACGGCAGTGAGGCACACAGCGACCAGGGCGCGACGGATCTCGCGATCTTCTACGGCCGCAACAACCTGCTGATCAACGGCGACGCGGGCTGGGTGCCCGGCAACGTGTTCGCGACGATCGAAGAGGGACTGGCCGAAATGGCGGAGGCCGCGCAGGACCTCTGGTTGCGAGGTGTCGAGGGCGAGACGCTCTCGTTCGCACGCGCGTAAAAGCCTGTGGGAGGTGAGGGTTCCCCACCCTCACCTCCCACAGGCCGGCACCCCTCCCTGGCTTACTGAACGCCGGTGATCCGGTACTCGACGCCGCCGACTTCGTTGCCGCGCTGGTCGACCTGGGTCACGTGGACGGTGTACTTCCCTTCGAGAGCCTCGGCGCCCGCGGTGAAGCTCAACTGGGCGGGCACCTGCTCACCCGACTTGAACGTAAGCCCGCTGATCCGGGCCTTTTGCGGGTTCACGATGGCCAGTTCGGTCTCGCCGACCCGTTCGATGCCTTCACCCTTCGCGCCGCCTGCCCGCCAGCGTGCGGCGAGGTCGGGACCGAGGTCGATGGTGATCCGTCCCGGACCGGTGAACGGCTTGCCCGGCTGGGTGAAGACGATGTCGCCGACCGCCGTGGGTTCACGACCGTCCCAACCGAACACGATCGGCCGGAACTGCGGGATCTTGATCTTCGCGGGCACCGCGTTCACGTTGTGCCAGGCGATGTTGTTGTTCTTCCGGGTGTTGGTGGACGTGCTCAGGCCTTCCGTCGGCAGGTCGGTCGGCGAGAGCCACCGTGCCAGCAGGCAGAAGTGCGAGCCGATCGGGACCTTCCACGGGATGATGACCGTCTTGGTGCCGTAGGGCACGTCCACGTTGGCTGCCGAACCGATGTAGTTCCACTGGTTCGGCCACTGGGCCACGGTGCCCTGTTTGGTGTACCAGACTTGCAGGTTCCCCTTCTCGTATCCGTCACCGTACGGGCCGGGGCGGTTCAGTGTGACGTGGATGAAGGCGTCGCCGCCCTGGACGATCGGGTCGTCGGTGGCGCACAAGATCTGTGTGAAGCACACCCGGACGTCGGGGCTGGAGTAGAGCGAGCCGGACGAGTCCTCGTACCCGTAGTCGTTTCCGTTGTCCCGGATGAAGACGTCGCTGCGGGCTTCCGGTGCGGCCTGCACCGCCGGTGCGACACCTGCGAACAACGTCGCGACGGCCAGTGCGGCCGAGGCGATCAAGGTTCGGCGGCGCCGCGGGTTCCTGCTGATCATGTTTCCCTCCTTGGGCGAAACATTCGACCTGCTGACCGTCGGACAGGCCGGTTGTGGCGCGGTTGTCGGGATCTTGTGCCCTAATTGGCCGATTTCGGTGAGTCTTCCCCCGGATACGCTCACCGAGGTCACATGCCGGAGGGAGCAGGGTGCCCGGGCCAGGGGAATTGCGGGTGCTGGGCCCGGTCGAAGCGATCGGTCCCACCGGGCGGGCGGAGCTTCACGGCGCCCGCCAGCGAGCCGTGCTCGGCGTATTGGCCCTGCACGCGGGCACGATCGTGCCGATCCCCCGGCTGGTCGACGTCCTCTGGGGCGAGGACCCGCCCCGAACCGCGGTGAAGACCCTGCACAGCCACGTCGCCAGGATCCGGCAGGCACTGGAGGACAGCGGGTTCCCGCCGGTCCTGCTGACGCGCAAACCCGGGTACGTCTTGACGGTCGCGCCGTCCTCGGTCGACGCGCTGCGCTTCGAGGAGGAACTTCGTGCCGCCAAACGGAACAATCCCGGCCAGGCGGTGACCGCCTTGCGCGAGGCGTTGCGGCTCTGGCGCGGCGAAGCCTTCGCGGACGCCGAACTCGACGGCTGGGGATTACGCGAGGTCGAACGCCTCCAAGAGCTGTGGCTGTCCGCCTGGGAAGAGCTGTGGGACGCCGAACTCCGGCTCGGTGGCCACGACGAGGTCGTCCGGGAACTACCGCGCCTGAGGGCGAGCCATCCCTACCGCGAACGGCTCGCCGCGCTGCACATGCTCGCCCTGCATCGCTGCGGCAGGCACGCCGAAGCACTCGAAACCTTCCAGTCCGTACGCCGGGGCCTCGCCGAGGAGTTCGGCGCCGACCCCGGCCCGGAGCTGGTCGAACTGCATACGGCGATCCTGCGCCGGGCGCCCGAACTCGACGCGCCCGCGCGGGGTACGGCGCCCGCGCAGCTTCCCGCCCGTGTCGGGCATTTCACCGGAAGACAGCAGGAACTCGCGTCGCTGGACCGGCTGCTCGACGAACCCGAACCGCCGGTCGTGGTCATCTCCGGTGCCGCCGGGATGGGGAAATCCGCGCTCGCCGTGCAGTGGGCGCACCGCATCGCCGACCGCTTCCCCGACGGGCAGCTCTTCCTCGACCTCGCCGGGCACGACCCGCAAGAAGCGGTCTCGCCGGGTGACGCGCTCGCCCATCTGTCGCGGGGGCTCGGCCTCCCCGACGATCGGCTGCCCGACGCGATACCCGAACGCGCGGCGCTCTATCGCTCGCTGTTGCACGGCAGGCGTTGCGTGATCGTCGCCGACAACGCGGGCGGCGTCGACCAGATCCTGCCGCTCGTCCCCGGGACGGCGAAGACGATGCTGATCGTGACCAGCAGGCAGACCCTGGCCGCGCTCGGCAGCAGGCACGCCGTCCGCGTACTCGCCCTCGACGCGCTGGCCGACCCGGAGTCGATGACCCTGCTCACCCGCGTCCTGGGCACCGACCGGGTCGCCCGCGAACCCGAGCAGGCCGCGCGCCTGGCAAGGCTGTGCGACGGGATGCCGCTGGCGTTGCGGATCGCCGCCGCGCGCCTGACCGGTGAGCCGGGCCGTCCGATCGCGGAGCTCACCCGCGAACTGACCGGCGTCGGACGCCTGGAAACCCTTGCGGTGCAAGGAGATTCCCGGACGGTCGAAACCGTTCTCGCGAGCGCCTACCTACCGTTGGACCACGCGCCGGCGCAGGTGTTCCGGCTGGCCGGGTCGACTCCGGGGACGTCGTTCAGCTCGGCCCTCGGAAGCGCGTTGTGCGGGGTGCCCGCCGAAGCGGGCCGGGCGGCGGTCGCCGCGCTGTCCGCCGCGCATCTGATCACCCCGGCGGGCCAGGACCGCTACCGCTTCCACGATCTGATCCGCGAATTCGCCGTCGCGTGCGCCCGCGCCGACGAAACGACATCGAGCCGCGCCGAGGCGGCGGACCGGCTGATCGACTGGTACCTGCACGTCGCCGCCGAGGCGAACCGGATCATCGACCCGAACCGCGACCTGGTCACCCCGGCGTTGCGTCACCCCGCGCCCGAGCGGCCGTTCCCGGCGGAAAGGCGTGCGGCACTGGCGTTCCTGGGTGCCGAACGCGCGAATCTGCTGCCCGTGGTGCGGTTCGCGCGCGAACACGGCCGCAACACCGCCGCCTGGCAGCTCACCTATCTGCTCACCAGTTTCTACGACACCATGGGCGGCTGGAACGAGCGGATCGGACTCTGCCGCGAAGGTGCCGCGGCGGCCGCGGAACTCGACGATCCCTTGGCGGAGGCGGAAATGCTGCGCGCGCTGGGCGCGGCCTACTTCATGACCCGCAGGCTGACAGACGCGCTCGAAACCAACGCCCGCGCGCTGAAGGCCGCCCGCGCGGCGGGCGATCTCGAAGGCGAAGGGCATATCTACAACAACACCGCGAACGCCTATGCCGCGCTGCGCCGGTTCGACGAGGCGATCACCGCGTACCGGCTCGCGGTGGAACGGTGCACTTCGGCGGGCAACCGGCTCGGGCGTGCGCTGTCCCAGCGCAATCTCGGCCACGCCTACATCCGGCGTGGCCAGCCGATGGACGGGCTCACCCCGCTGGCGGCCGCGCTGGAGACGTTCCGCGAACTCGGCAACGCCCGGCTGGAGGCCGCCACCCTGGACACACTCGGCGAGGCCTACGAGGAACTCGGCGATCACGACGTCGCGCTGGAGCATCTCGGCAAGGCGCTGGCCGCGTCCCGGGCGATCGGCGACCGGTGGCAGGAGTGGGAATCACTGCTGCACGCCGGTCAGGTCCACCTTTCCCGCCGCGACTTCCTCGCCGCGCGGGACGACTTCGACCAAGCGCTGTCGATCAGCCGGGACGTCGGGAACCGGCACAGCGAAGCCGCCGCGCTCGACCGGCTCGGCCGCGCCCACCTGGGGCTCGGCGATCTCGCGGCGGCCAGGGAAAACCTTGAGCGCGGCCTCGCGGTCCGGGCGGGCGTCCCGGATCCGTACGAGGAGGCTCATCTGCACCGCGACCTCGGCGACTTGGAGGCGCGGTGCGGCGACACGGCCGCCGCGGCCACCCACTGGGCTCGAGCGATCGAGCTGTACCGGCGGGCGAACGCGACGGCCGACGCCGACCTCGTCACCGGGCGGGGCTGATCACCATGGTCGAGGTGGAGTACACGAGCCTGCCCTGCGACGGCTCGAAGAACTCGACCCGCGCCTTTCCCGCTTGACCGGGCAGGTACGTGAATTCGGCGTATCCCCTGGTCTCACCGCGCGGGAAGGTGACGACACCGTCCTTCACCGGCACGTGACCGGAGCCCTCGGTGCGATAGCGGATCGTGAGCGGTCCGGCCACCGGCCGGGAGAGCACGATGGGCACCTTGCAGGTGGCCCCCGGTGCGAAATTGGGAGGGATCGACCAGCAGATTTCACCTTCCTGGGTGGTGGCCAGCGGCGCGGTCTTGGTCGCGTCGTCGTCAGCCACCCATGCGACTCCGACACTGTGTCCGATCCGCACGCCCTTCTCGCCGTAAAGCCGGAGAGAGAACATCTCGTCGTTCTCGACGAGGGCGTCGGCGCGGACCTTGACCGCGACGGTCTGCGCGTCCGTGCTCCCGGACCAGGTCAGCGTGCCGGCGCTCGGCAGGTAGTCGACGCCTTCCTTGGCGGTGACCGCCGGATCGATCGGCGAGCCGTTGCCTTCGATCGTCCGGTACTCGACCGAGCCCTGCGGCGCGCAACCGCCATCGGCGACGGAAACGGTGAAGACGAGGGTGGTGTACCCGGTGCTTGTTCCCTCGGCCTGGCTGACGCCGCTGACGTTCACCACGGGCGCCGTGCAGCCCGCTTCCCCGCCTTCAGCCACCGGTACCGTGAGTCCGAACGTGACCGCGAGCGCCGCCCCCAGCGTCGCGATCCGTCTCATCGTTGGTCCCATCGAGAGTCCACCCCTTCCGGCGGGCCACCGCGACCCGCTGCGACATGGGTAACCGAGTGAGGTTGTCGCGAGGTTGTGAGGGGTGGCCCAGCGAACACGGTCAAACATGAAAATGATTCATGGCCATCGCCGCCCACGACGTACTACGCTTCGGTAACCAGGCAAAGACGCGCGAGGAAGGGCTGTCGATGGGCGATGTTGCGGCACGGTTCGCCGAGATCGTCGGGGACGCGAATCTGCTTTCAGGCGAGGCGATCCCCGAGGACTACGCACACGACGAGGCATTGACTGCCACGCCGCAGCAGCCCGCCTACCTGGCGAAACCGGGAACCGCCGAGGAGGTCGCGAAGCTGCTCAAGGCAGCGGGCGAACACGGCGTGCCGGTGACCGCGAGGGGATCGGGCACCGGGCTTTCTGGTGGCGCGCAACCACGCGAAGACAGCCTGGTGATCTCCTTCGAGCGAATGAACGCGGTACTGGAGATCGACACCGAAAACCACGTCGCCGTCGTCCAGCCCGGCGTCACACTGTCCGATTTGGACGAAAAGACCGCCGAGGCCGGGCTCGGCTACACGGTCTACCCCGGTGAACTGAGCGCGAGTGTCGGCGGCAACGTCGGGACGAACGCGGGCGGCATGCGCGCGGTCAAGTACGGCGTCACGCGGCACAACGTCGTGGGCTTGCAGGCGGTGCTGCCGACCGGCGAGATCATCCGCACCGGCGGCAAGACCTCGAAGGTGTCGACCGGGTACGACCTGACCCAGCTGATCATCGGCTCCGAAGGCACCCTCGCGATCGCGACCGAGGTCATCGTGAAGCTGTACCCGCGCCTGCCGCACGGCGCCACGGTCCTCGCCCCGTTCGAGACCTTCGACGAGGTGATGACCGTCGTCCCGAAGATCATCTCCAGTGGGCTGGCGCCGCACATCCTCGAGTACATCGACAACCTGACGCTCGCGGCGATCAGTTACAACGAGAAGCTCAGTCTCGGCGTGCCGGACAAGATCCGCGACACCGCACAGGCGTATCTGGTGGTGGCGTTGGAAAACCGCGACAACAACCGGCTGCACGCCGATATCGAAGAACTCGGCGGTCTGCTGGGCGACGTCGGCGCGATGGATGTGTACGTGCTCGAAGGCAGTTCGGCGCGCAAGCTGATCGAAGCGCGTGAGAAGGCCTTCTGGACGGCGAAGGCGGCCGGAGCCGACGACGTCATCGACGTGGTCGTCCCGAGGTCCGCGATGCCCGAGTTCCTGCGCAAGGCCAGGGAAATGGCGCTGTCTCGCGAGGCGGGCGCACTCGGCTGCGGGCACGCCGGTGACGGCAACGTCCACCTCGCCATCTTCTGCAAGGACCAGGAGAAGCGGAAGAAACTGCTGGCCGACATCTTCGCGCTCGGCATGGAACTCGGCGGCGCGATCTCCGGCGAGCACGGCCTCGGGAAGGCCAAGTCCGGCTACTTCCTCGACCTGGAGGACCCGGCGAAGATCGCGCTGATGCGCCGGATCAAGGAGAGCTTCGACCCCGCCGGGATCCTCAACCCTGGTGTTCTTTTCGCTGAGAGGGCTTGAAAAGTGAGTGAGATGAACGGCGCCCAGTCCCTGATCCGCACCCTGGTCGACAGTGGCGTCGACGTGTGCTTCTCGAATCCGGGCACCTCGGAGATGCATTTCGTGGCGGCGCTCGACACCGTGCCCGAGATGCGTGGCGTGCTCGGCTTGTTCGAAGGCGTCGTGACCGGCGCCGCGGACGGGTACGCGCGCATCGCCGACAAGCCGGCGGCCACGCTGCTGCACCTCGGCCCCGGCCTCGGGAACGGGCTGGCGAACCTGCACAACGCGCGCCGCGCGCACACTCCGATCGTCAACGTGATCGGCGATCACGCGACTTACCACAAGCAATACGACGCCCCGCTCGAATCGGACATCGAAGCCGTCGCCGGTTCCCTCGAAGGCTGGGTCCGCCGCTCCGAGCACACGAAGGACGTCGGCGCCGACGCCGCCGCGGCGGTCGCCGCGTCGCAGGACGCGCCCGGACAGATCGCGACCCTGATCCTTCCCGCCGACGCGTCCTGGGGCGAGGGCGGCGAGACCTGCGCGCCCATCCCGCCGCGGATCCCGCAGGCCGTCGACGCGACGAAGGTGAAGAAGATCGCCGAGGTGCTGGCAAGCGGTGAACCGGTCGCGCTGCTCGTCGGCGGCAACGGCTGCCGCGAAGCCGGGTTGCGCGCGACCAGCCGGATCGGCGCCGCGACCGGGGTGAAGACGTTCGTCGAGACGTTCCCCGCCCGACTCGAGCGCGGCGAGGGCCTGCCGACGATCGAGCGGCTGGGCTACCTCGCCGAGCAGGTCGCGTACCAGCTCGACGGGATCAAGCACGTGATCGTCGCCGGGACGAAGGCGCCCGTGTCGTTCTTCGCCTACCCCGGCAAGGCGAGCAACCTGGTCCCCGAAGGCGCGCAGGTCCACGTGCTGGCCGAGGTCGGGCAGGACGTCCCGCGTGCCCTGAGCGACGTCGCGGATCTGGTCGCCGCCGAGACGGAGCCGGTGTTGCAGGAGGCCGCGCGGCCCGCGCTGCCGTCCGGGCCGCTGACGCCGCAGAACTGGGTCGAGGTGATCGGCGCGCTGCTGCCGGAACGCGCGATCATCGCGGACGAGGCGAACACCTCCGGTCTGCTGCTGCCCGCCGCGACCGCGGGGGCGCCCCGGCACGACGTGCTGACCCTGACCGGCGGCGCGATCGGCTACGGCATGCCCGTCGCGACCGGCGCGGCCGTCGCGGCCCCGGACCGGCCGGTGATCAACCTTCAGGCCGACGGCAGCGCGCTGTACACGATCTCGGCGCTGTGGACGCAGGCGCGGGAGAACCTCGACGTCACCACGGTCCTGCTGAACAACCGCGCGTACGCGATCCTGCGGCTGGAGTTGCAGCGCGTCGGCGCGGACGCCAACGGCCCCAAGGCGAACGAATTGCTCGACCTCTCGCGGCCGGACATGGACTTCGTCAAGATCGCCGAGGGCATGGGCGTTCCCGCGACAAGGGCGACGACCGCGGAGGAGCTCGCCGAGCAGTTCCAGCGCGCGCTGGCCGAGCCGGGACCGCACCTGATCGACGCGATCGTTCCGACGCTGTTCTGAGTACGTGAGATGAAAGGCCCCTTCATTGCGAAATTTGCGATGAAGGGGCCTTTCATCTCACGCGGGCTAGTGTCGCGCGATCCTGCTTGTTTGATGTTGGGTTTCGTTCCGAAGATGGCGATCTCGCGTGATCAGACGGCGGTTACGCGTGATCAGACGGAGATCTCGCGTAAGATCCGCAGGATCACGCGAGGCTAGTGGACAGAGGCGACCAGAGGTTCGGACTGGCGTTGCTTCGGGACGAAAGCGGTCAAGACGAGACCCAGGAGTGCCGCACCGGCGGCGACCACGAAACTCATCCGGAAGCCTTCGGCGGAGGGGACCGAAACCCCGCCGACGGTGATCGCCAGCGACGAGAGCATGGTCGCCATCACCGCGCTGGACGTCGACGTGCCGACGGACCGCATCAACGAGTTCAGCCCGTTCGCGGACGCGGTTTCGGTGACCGGGACCGAGCCCATGATCAGCGCGGGCATCGCCGCGTAGGCGATGCCGACGCCGCCACCGATGATGATCGAGGCCGTGATCAGCTCGAAGGCGTTGTCCATCAACAAGGTCGCGAAGACATAACCGGCCGCGATGGTGGCGGCGCCGACCATCAGCGTCGTGCGCGGTCCGTGGCGCTCGATGAGCCGGGCCGAAACCGGCGACAGCATGAACATGACCACCCCGTTCGGCGCCAGGCAGAGCCCGGCCTGCACCATCGTCAGGCCGAGGCCGTAGCCGGTCGACGCGGGTGCTTGCAGCAACTGCGGGAACGACAGCGCCAGCGAGTACAGCGCGAACCCGATCATGATCGACGCCAGGTTGGTGAACAGCACCGGACGCCGCGCGGAGACCCGCAGGTCCACGAGCGGATCGCGGCGCCGGAGCTGGTAGACGCCCCAGACCAGCAGGATTCCGACCGCGGTCCCGGCGAAGCCGAGCGTGCGGCCGCTGCCCCAGCCCCATTCACCGCCCTTGACGATCGGCAACAGCAGGCAGACCAGGCCGACCGTCAGCCCCACCGCGCCGAGATAGTCGAACGGCGCGGGTGTCTTCACCGGCGACTCCGGCACCACGAACAGGATCAGCAGGCCGCAGGCGAGCCCGAGCCCCGCCGACGCCCAGAACAGGACATGCCAGTCGGCGTTCTGCGCGACCAGCGCCGACACGGGAAGCCCGATGGCGCCGCCGACACCCAGCGTCGAACTCATCACCGAGATCGCCGCGCCGACGCGTTCGGGCGCGAGTTCGTCGCGCATGATGCTGATCCCCAACGGGATCGCGCCCATCGCGCAGCCCTGCAACCCGCGGCCGACGACCATCAGCGCGAGCGAACTGGTCAGCGCGGACACCACCGAACCGGCGACCAGGAAACCCAGGCTGATCAGCAACAACCGGCGCTTGCCGTAGAGATCGCCGAGCCTGCCACTCACCGGCATCACCACGGCCCCGGCGATCAGAGTCGCCGTCACCACCCACGACGCGTCGGACGGGGTCGTGTTGAGCAGCCGCGGAAACGCCGGGATCAGCGGGACGACGAGCGTCTGCATGAACGAGGCCACCAGACCACAGGTGGCGAGTACGACGACGAAGATCCGGGGCGAAGGTGCCCTACCGACCGGTTTCCTCATGCGCATCCCATGATCGGACCTTACACAGCACCCCCTTCGAGGTGAACGGTTCACCGACGGGATCACAACCAGGTGCGGACCCCACCATGGCCAGAACAAGTACCTCGGCGATTCTGGCTGTAGCTATAGGAACCGTCCTTGCAGAGGGCGGTCGCACCGTCGGCCGCGCCGGGTCCGGTCGCCGGCCGGTGGACACAGACACCGTCGGTGTTGCGGTAGTAGTCGCTGCCGCACTCAGCCAGGCTCGGCGCCTTCGCCGTGGGCGTCGTCTTAGGACGTGCTTTCGACGGCGGCGGCTCGACCTGCTTCGGCACCTCGACCGCGGCCGTGGTCGGTGGCACGAACTGCTGAGACGTCGGTGTCGGAGTCGCCGTGGTCGTGGTGGGCGGCGCCCAGCTACTGGTCGGCGTCGACAGCGTCGATGACGTCGACACCGAGCCGCTTTGCGGCGTGACCCGCCCGGAGGGCACGGTCTCCACACCGCAACCCCCGGCGACCAGAAGCCCGATCGCCAGAGCCATGCCCAGCTTCGTCGTTCTCTTCGGCATAACGGCCTCCCGACACGTGGTGGTGCCGCGTAGTCGGGAGATCGTTCGCCGGTGTTACTGCCGGATGGAGAAGGCTGTGTCTCTCAAAGCGCGCGTGTCCTCTCCCAACCTGCCGACTTCAGGTTGGGAGACATGGCCTAGTCGACCATCGTGCCGCAACTGATGTTCAGCGCCGTCGCCGTCATGCTGCGCGCGTGATCGGACGCGGCGAAGGCGGCGACGCGGCCGACGTCTTCCAAGGACGCGGTCCGTTTGAGCATCGTGGAGTCGACCATGTCGCGGATGGCGTCGTCGAGTCCGGCATCCGCGGGGATCGTCTCCGGGATCCCGCCGGTACGCAGGGTCACCACCCGGATGCCGTGCGGTCCGAGTTCGCACGCCAGCCCTCGCCGCAACGCTTCCATCGCGCTGAACGCGACTTGCAGCCCGCCGAGGTGATACCCCGGCAAGGGATCGCCGTCCCCGCCGAACATCAGGATCACCCCGGACCCCTGCCCGATCATGTGCCGGGCGGCTGCCCGCGCGGTCAGGAAGTTCGTCCGTACCGCCGTCCGTACCGGGCTTTCGAAGTCCGCCAACGACATCTCGGCCAGCGGGGTGCCCTGGACGTCGTTGTGCGCGATCACGTTCATCGAGATGTCGACGCTGCCCGCCGAAGAAACCACCGAAGCGGCGTGCTCGTCGATGGCCGTTTCGTCGAGCGCGTCGAACTGCGCGGTCTCGGCTTTCCCGCCCGCCGAACGGATTTCGTCGGCCAGCGCGTCGAGTTTCTCAAGCGTGCGGCCGACGAGATGGACTGTCGCGCCCTCCCTCGCGAACCCGCGGGCCACCGCGCCACCGATCCCTCCCGCCGCACCGTAGACGATCGCGTTCCTGCCTTCGAGCAACATCGGATCCTCCTACTTCCCATCCAGCGCGATGAGTCCTTCGGGCATTCCGTCCAAGTGGACGTCGACCCAGATCGGAAGCCACATGTCGACCTCGTGGAACCGGCGCAGTTCGGCCACGCCACTGAGCCAGCCCATCCAGGAGCCATACGGCGGCTTCTCGCCGGAGAATCCACTTTGGACGAACGTCAGTTTCGTGCCACCGCCGGAGTCCTCGAGTTCCCAGGACGTCACGATGCCTTCCTCGTACGCGAGCGTCATCCTCCCGTCGGGTACCAGATCGACGATCTTCGCCGGGTCCGGGTCCATCTCCAGCGAGCCCATCGCCCAGCGTCCGCCGACACGCATCTCGGCTTCGATCCGCGCGCCGAACCAGCGCGTGAACTCGGCGGGATCGGTGATCGAGCGGTAGACCTCCGGTCGCGCCGCGTCGATGAGCACTTCTTCCCGCATCACCGGGGAGGTGAGATCGCAGCGGCCGGTGATCGGACGTCCCTCGACGTGATCGACGAGGTTCGCGACGGCCAGCGCCCAGAACGTGTGCATCATGCCGAGCGGCGAGTCCGAGTCCGCAATCAGCGCGGCGAAGTCCGGCAGACCGGTCTGGCTGTACGACAAAGAGGTTCCGTCTCCGTCTTCCGCCAGCTTGAGCTCGACGACGGTCTCCGTATCGTCGATGGTCCAGGCGAACCGCAGAACGTTGTCCTCGGCCAGCAACAGCCGCTGACGCGGGACTTCGCCATCCGGCGTGTAGCGGCCCCAGAACTCGTAGCGGGACGGCAGGTCGACTTCCGCGTGTTCGGAAAACCACGTGCGCAGTGCCCCGGGGTCGATCAGTGCGTGCCAGACCTCGTCGATCGGCGCGCGCACGCGCACCTGGAAGCTCGCCGGTTCAGTCACGGGCATCTCCTTTTGGGTAACAGGCCACGGCGAGTTTGAAGGCGTCGCCTTCCGCTCCGCCGTAGCGGGTGAACAGATCCTGCAAAGTCGTCTTCAGTTCGTCGAGGAACTCCTGGCGCCGCTCCGGCTCCACCCGGATCTCGCCGGAGACGCCGATCGACGGCAGTTCCGGCGCGGTCCGGTCGAGCGCGGCGACGTCCGCCTGGACCTCCTCCATGAGGTCCAGCAGATAGCCGAGGCTCAGTTCGTCCCGCGCCGCCCGCGGGCCGATCCGGCCGACCAGCCCCGGCGACAACCAATACGAACGCGCATTCGCCTGATACACGCCCTCGCTGATGCCGCGCACCTTGCGTTCCGACACCTGCGTGACGAGACCGGCTTCCACCAGCTTTTTCACGTGGTAATAGATCCGTTGCGGAGTCTGATCCAGCGCCGCCGCCACCTCGGTGCAGGACCGCGGCTCCGCCAGTTGCCGCAGGACGTCCACCCGCTGCGGCTTCAGCAACGCCTCCGCCTGCTCGAGCCGCTCCAGGTACTCCACATCTTTCAAAGCACCACGTCCTTCACTGCGCCACTTCGATCACAAAAATAAGTTTGAACGTAAAAATCTATTTTGTCAATCGCGTCGGATCGCGCTACTCTCGTCGTGTGGCGTTCCTGCGGCGGTACACAGTGGAACTCGCGGTCACCCTGGCGGTGCTCGCAGGTTCTGTCGTGGTCTCACTCGGCGGCAGCGACGAGCCCCCGCGCAACGCGGTCATCGGCTGGGTCTGCGCGGTGCTCGCCTGCGCCGCGCTGTTCCTGCGCCGCCGGTACCCGCTCCCCGTCGCGGTCTTCACCGCGGCGTGCTGCGCGATCTACTACCCGCAAACCGATCCCGATGGGTTCGTACTGCTCGCGTTCGCCTTCGCGCTGTACAACAACGCATCGACGGGACGGATCCGCAGCGCGGCGGTCGTCGCGGCGGCATCGATGGGCGGTGTCGCGATCGGCGAAGCGCAGGCGCGCACCGCACGACAGGTCGACAACTTCGCGTTCCTGCTGATGGCGGGCTGGTTCGTCGCGCTGGTCGCGGTCGGAGCCGTGACGTACTACCGCCGCGAAGCCGAGCACACCAAGGAAGCCGAAGCACAGCGCCGGGCGGCCGACGAACGGCTTCGGATCGCCCGCGAACTGCACGACGTCCTCGGCCACAATCTCGCGCTCATCAACGTCCAGGCGGGCGCCGCGCTGCACGGCAAGGATCCGGCCAAGTCCGAAGAAGCGCTCACCACGATCAAGCAGACGAGCAAGGAGGCGTTGCGGGAACTCCGCGCCACTTTGGGCCTCCTTCGGCAGGCGGATACGCCGAGCCTGGCCGGGGTCGCCGAACTGGCCGAGTCGGCGAGCGCGCACGGGCTCACCGTCCGGACCGAGATCGACGGCACGGCAAGGGATCTGCCGCCAGACGTCGAGCACGCCGCCTTCCGCGTCGTTCAGGAGGCGTTGACCAACGTCGCCCGCCACGCCGCCGCGGACACCGTCGTGGTGCGGATCGGTTACACCGACCATGATGTGTCCGTGCAGATCGACGACGACGGCCGGGGTGGCGCGGCGAAACCCGGCAACGGGATCCGCGGGATGACCGAACGCGCCGAGGCGCTCGGCGGCGAACTGACCGCGTCCGCTCGTGAAGACGGCGGATTCCGCGTGCGCGCCCGGCTTCCTTCGCGGGCAGCGACATGATCCGGGTGCTGCTCGTCGACGACCAGCGGCTGGTCCGCGCCGGGTTCAAATCCATTTTGGACAGTGAGGACGACATCACGGTCGTCGCGGAAGCCGCCGATGGACGCGAGTCCCTCGAAGCCGCGCACGAACACAAGCCCGACGTGGTCCTGATGGACATCCGCATGCCGGGGATGGACGGGCTCACCGCGACCAGGCATCTGCTCGAAGACCCGGCGCTGACCGGCCTCAAGGTCGTCATCCTCACCACCTTCGACCTCGACGAGGAGGTCTACGGCGCGCTGCGCGCGGGCGCCAGCGGATTCCTGGTCAAGGACACCGAACCGGAGGAACTGATCCACGGCGTCCGAGTGGTCGCGAGGGGCGACGCGCTACTCGCGCCGTCGATCACCCGCCGCCTGATCTCCGAATTCGCCGGCCGGGTCGCCCGTCCCACTCCCTCGCCGGTGCTGAACCGGCTCACCGAGCGGGAACGCGAGGTGATGAGCCTGGTGGCGGCCGGGCTTTCCAACAACGAGATCGCGAAGGAACTCGTGCTCAGCCCGGCGACGGCGAAGACGCACGTCAGCCGGATCATGACCAAAGTGGACGTCCGCGATCGAGCGCAACTCGTCGTGCTGGCCTATGAATCGGGCATGGTCACCCCTCGCTGGCTGACGCCGTGACCACAACCCCGGTAGTACGGGAGGCGCCTTAGGGGTACCCAGAAGTTGTGGCCGGAGTGCCCGCCGCAGCCCGACGATATGCGGGCGGGAAAAGCCGATCCTTTCCGCCATGGACACCATCACGCGCTCCGAAAGACGGCCTGGGGGCGGCCTTTCGCGACTGGCAGGCTGGTCGCAGCGCCACCGCTGGCTCGCTGTATCGCTCTGGCTGCTCACCCTCGTCGGCGTCACCGTCGGTTCGCAAATGGCGGGCAGCGCCTACCACGACGATCACTCCCTGCCGGGTACCGAATCCCAGCAGATCATGGACCTGTTCAAGACACAGGCGCCCGCTCAGACCGGGGCGACCGCCGAGATCGTCTTCAAGACCGAAAGCGGACTCGCGACCGCACGCGGACCGATCGACTCGATGCTCGCCGAAGTCCGGAACCAACCCCACGTCAAGACGGTGACGAGTCCGTTCGACACCCCGTCGGCCGTCTCGCGCGAAGGCACGATCGGTTACGCCGCGATCGCTTTCGACCAGGAGTCGAAGGACCTGCCCTACGACGACATCGTGCGTGTCGTCGACACCGCGAAGAAGGCGGAATCGGCCGGGCTCCAGGTCGAACTCGGCGGTGATCCGATCAAGCGGACCGGTGGAGGTGGCGGGCCGTCGGAGGGCATCGGGTTGCTGGCCGCGTTGGTGGTGCTCGTCTTCCTGTTCCGCTCGGTCCTCGCCGCCGGGCTCCCGGTGATCGCGGCGATCTTCGCCGTCGGCAGCACGCTCGGCGTGATCGTGCTCGTCAGCAGGTTCGTCGACATCGCGAGCTACACCACGCCGCTGATGATGCTGGTCGGGTTCGGCGTCGGCGTGGACTACGCGCTGCTCATCTTTTCCCGCTATCGCAGCGAGATCCTGGGTGGTCTCGACCGTGAACAGGCGGCGCGGCGCGCACTCGACACCGCGGGACGCTCGGTGCTGTTCGCCGGTGGCACGGTGATCATCGCGCTGCTGGGTCTGCTCGCGCTCGGTCTCGGCTCGCTGCGCGGTGTCGCCCTCGCGGTGGCGCTGACCGTTCTGGTGACGATGCTCGCGTCGATCACCCTGCTGCCCGCGTTGCTCTCCCTTTTCGGCCGCCGCCTGGAGAAGGGCATCCGCAAACACGCCGAGAAGCGCGAACACGGCAAGGCCTGGGGCAAACTCGGCGACGCGGTGCAGCGGCGGCCGCTGGTCCCGCTCGCGATCGGCCTGATCGTCCTCATCGGACTCGCGCTCCCGGCCCTCGGCATGCGCCTCGGCTTCGCGGACGCCGGCACGGATCCGGCGGCGTCGACCACCCGGAAGGCCTACGACCTGATGTCGGAAGGCTTCGGACCCGGCTTCAGCGAGCCACTGATCGTGGTGACGGAGAATGGTGACGGCTTTGCGCTGCAACGGAAACTCGAAGCCACCCCGGGCATCGCCCAAGTGACACCGCCGATGGGGCAGGGCGTCACGACGGTGCTCGCGTTCCCCGCGTCGTCGCCGCAGGACGAGGCGACCGGTGAACTGGTCGAGCGGCTGCGGACCGAGGTGCTGCCGGGTCTGCCCGGCAAGTACCTGGTCGGCGGGAGTGTCGCGGCGGCGGTGGACTTCGCGGACGCCGTCGGCGACCGATTGCCGCTGTTCGTCCTGGTGGTCGTCGGGCTGTCGGCTTTGCTGCTGATGGTGGTGTTCCGCTCGATCCTGATCCCACTCAAGGCGGCCGTGCTGAACCTGCTGAGCATCGGCGCGGCGCTCGGCGTGATGACGGCCGTGTTCGGCGACGGCCTGTTCGGAGTGCAGCCGGGACCGATCGAGGCGTTCGTGCCGGTGCTGATCTTCGCGATCGTGTTCGGGCTTTCCATGGACTACGAGGTGTTCCTGGTGTCCCGGATGCACGAGGAATGGCGGCACACCGGCGACGCGCGCCACGCCGTCCGCGAAGGGCTCGCCTCCACCGGAGGAGTGATCACGGCCGCGGCGGTGATCATGATCCTGGTGTTCGGGGCCTTCCTGCTCAACCCGGACCGGATGCTGGCGCAGTTCGGCCTCGGGCTCGCGGTGGCGGTCCTGGTGGACGCGTTCGTCATCCGCTGTCTCGTGGTGCCCGCGGTGATGCGGCTGCTCGGGGAACGCGCCTGGTGGCTGCCGCGCTGGCTGGACCGGCGGCTGCCGCACGTGGCGCTGGAACCTTCGTCCCGCTAGCCCCTGGACGACATGAAAGGCCCCTTCATTGCAAAATTTGCAATGAAGGGGCCTTTCATGTCACACGCTTATTCGTAGATCTCGCCCTTCGCGGCCTTCTCGACCAGCGAAGCGGGCGGGGTGAAGTGGTCGCCGTAGCGCTCCGCCAGCTGGCGCGAACGGTCGACGAAGCCCTGCAGGCCACCCTCGTACTGGTTGATGTACTGGATGACACCGCCGGTCCACGCCGGGAAACCGATGCCGAAGATCGAGCCGATGTTGGCGTCGGCGATGGTGGTCAGCACACCTTCGTCGAAACACTTCACGGTCTCGAGCGCCTCGGCGAACAGCATGCGCTCCTTGAGGTCCTCGAAGGGAACCTCGGCGCTGCCCGACTTGAACGCGTCACGCAGGCCCGGCCACAGACCGGTCCGCTTGCCCGCCTCGTCGTAGTCGTAGAAGCCCGAGCCGGTGGAACGGCCCTTGCGGTCGTACTCGTCGAGCATGGTGTCGATGACGGCCTCGGACGCGTGCGGCGCCCAGGTGCCACCGGCGGCCTCGATCGCTTCGCGCGTCTCCTTGCGGATCTTGCGCGGCAGCGTCAGGGTCAGCTCGTCCATCAGCTGGAGCGGCGGGGCCGGGTAGCCGGCCTGCGAACCGGCCTGCTCGATCGACGCGGGCTCGACGCCCTCACCCAGCGCGGCGACGGCCTCGTTGATGAAGGTGCCGATGACACGCGAGGTGAAGAAGCCGCGGCTGTCGTTGACGACGATCGGGGTCTTCTTGATCTGCAGCGTGTAGTCGAAGACCTTCGCCAGTGTGGCGGGCGAGGTCTTCTCACCGCAGATGATCTCGACCAGCGGCATCTTGTCCACCGGCGAGAAGAAGTGGATCCCGATGAAGTCCTCGGTCCGCTGCACGCCCTCGGCCAGCGAGGTGATCGGCAGGGTGGAGGTGTTCGAGCCCAGCACGGCGTCCGGGTTGACGAAGCCTTCGATCTCCTGGAACACCTTGTGCTTCAGCTCGACGCTCTCGAACACGGCCTCGATCACGAAGTCGACCCCGGCGAAGTCCTCCGCCTTGTCGGTCGGCTTGATCTTGGCGAGCAGCGCGTCGGACTTCTCCTGCGTGGTCTTGCCACGGGAGAGGGCCTTCTCTTCGAGCTTGACCGCGTAGCCCTTGCCCTTTTCGGCGCCTTCGAGCGTGACGTCCTTGAGCACGACGTCGATACCGGCCTTCGCCGAGACGTACGCGATCGCGGCGCCCATCATGCCCGCGCCGACGACGCCGACCTTCTTGGCGGTGTACTTCTCGAAACCGTCAGGCCGCGAGCCGCCAGAGTTGATGCTCTGCAGGTCGAAGAAGAACGCCTTCGTCATGTTCTTCGAGACCTGGCCGGTGGCGAGGCTGATGAAGTAACGCGTCTCGACGGTGATCGCGGTGTCGAAGTCGACCGTCGAACCCTCGATGGCCGCGGCCAGGATCGCCCGCGGGGCCGGCATGTTCGCGCCCTTGATCTGCTTGCGCAGGTTCGCCGGGAACGCGGGCAGGTTCGCCGCGAAGCTCGGGTTCGACGGGGTGCCGCCCGGGATCTTGTAGCCCTTGACGTCCCACGGCTGCACGCCGCCCTCGGGGTTGGCCTTGATCCACGCCTTCGCGGCCGGGACCAGTTCCTCGACGGTCCCGACGAGCTCGTGCACGAGGCCGAGTTCCTTCGCCTTGGCCGGGCGGTGCCGCTGGCCCTGCAGCAGCACGTTCAGCAGCGCGCTCTGGATACCGAGCAGGCGAACGGTGCGGACCACGCCACCGCCGCCGGGGAGCAAGCCGAGGGTGACCTCGGGGAGGCCGATCTGGCTGCCCTTGACGTCGGCCGCGATGCGGTGGTGCGTCGCGAGCGCGATTTCGAGGCCGCCGCCGAGCGCGGCGCCGTTGATGGCGGCCACGACCGGCTTGCCCAGCTGCTCGAGCCGTCGCATCTGGCCCTTCATCAGGGCGCTGCTCTCGGTGATCTCGGCCGCGTTCTCCGGCTTGGCCTTGATCAGGTCGTTGAGGTCACCACCGGCGAAGAAGGTCTTCTTGGCCGAGGTGAGGACGACACCGGTGATGGTGTCCTTCTCCGCCTCCAGGCGGTCCACGACCACGCCGAGCGACTCGCGGAAGTCGGCGTTCATCGTGTTGGCGGACTGCTTCGGGTCGTCAAGGGTGAGCACGACGATGCCGTCGGCGTCCTGCTCCCAGCGGATGGTCTTCGCTTCAGTCATTGTCTCTTCCTCAGACCCGCTCGATGATGGTCGCGACGCCCATGCCGCCGCCGATGCACAGGGTGACCAGGGCGCGGCGCGCCTGACGACGCTCCAGCTCGTCCACGACGGTGCCGACCAGCATCGCGCCGGTGGCGCCCAGCGGGTGCCCCATCGCGATGGCGCCGCCGTTGACGTTGACCTTCTCCTCGTCGAGGTGCAGGTCCTTGATCCACTTGAGGACGACCGAGGCGAAGGCCTCGTTCAGCTCCCACAGGTCGATGTCGTCGGGGGTGAGACCGGCGATCTTGAGGACCTTCTCGGTGGCCGGGGTCGGGCCGGTGAGCATGATCGTGGGCTCGGAGCCGACGGTCGCGGTCGCCACGATGCGGGCGCGCGGGGTCAGGCCGAAGTCCTTGCCGATCTGCTCGTTGCCGACCAGGACCACCGCGGCGCCGTCGACGATGCCGGACGAGTTGCCGCCGGTGTGCACGTGGTTGATGCGCTCGACCGAGTGGTACTTCTGCAGCGCGACGGCGTCGAAGCCGCCCAGCTCACCGATGCCTGCGAAGGCGGGCTTCAGCTTGCCGAGGCCCTCGACGGTGCTGCCGGGGCGACGGTGCTCGTCGTGGTCGAGGATCGTGACACCGTTGATGTCCTTCACCGGGACGACGGACTTCGCGAAGTAGCCGCCGGACCAGGCCGCTTCGGCCTTCTCCTGCGAACGCACGGCCCACGCGTCGACGTCCTCGCGGGAGAAGCCCTCGATGGTCGCGATCAGGTCGGCGCCGGTGCCCTGCGGGACGATGTAGTTGTCGTACGCGGTGGCGGGGTCCATGAACAGCGCGCCGCCGTCGGAGCCCATCGGCACCCGCGACATCGACTCGACGCCACCGGCGATGATCAGCTGGTCCCAGCCGGAGCGCACCTTCTGCGCGGCGGTGTTGGTGGCTTCGAGGCCGGACGCGCAGAAGCGGTTCAGCTGTACGCCGGCGACCGTTTCGGGAAGGCCCGCGTTCAGCGCGGCGGTGCGCGCGATCACGGCGCCCTGCTCACCGACCGGGGACACCACGCCGAGGACGATGTCGTCGATGACGGCGGGGTCGAGGTTCGGGTGCCGGACCTTCAGCTCCTCGATGAGGCCGACCACGAGATCGACCGGCTTGGTGCCGTGGAGGGCACCGCCCTTGTTCTTGCCGCGAGGCGTACGGATCGCCTCGTAGATGTAGGCCTCGCTACTCACAGAAAAAACTCCTCCGCGTACGGCGCTGTATCAGGATGAAACGTACCGGCCAGTAGCCATGCTAATGGTCATTAACATAAACCGCGATAACCCCATGGTGTCAATGGGTTGCGATGCACGCAACCGGCGCTATCGTGTGTTCACCTATGGATCACCCGACCGAGCGTTCAGCCCGACCGCGCGACCGCAAGGCCCAGCTGGCAGGCCTCGCCGCGGAGCTGTTCCGCGCCCGCGGGTTCCACGGGGTCGGCATCAACGACATCGCCGCCGCGGCCGGGATCACCGGGCCCGCGCTGTACCGGCATTTCGCGGACAAGCAGGCGGTACTGTCCTACGTCGTGCTGTCCGGCATCGACGACATGGAAACGGCCACCCTCGAGACGCTCGCCGACCTCGACACACCGGTCCCCGCCCAGGTCAACGCCCTGTTGGGCACGCTCGCCGCGCAGGCCGTGGAGCGGCGCGAGGTCGCCGCGCTGTGGCGCTGGGAGGGCAGGCATCTGCCCAAGGAGGGCCACCGGGAGATCCGCCGCCGGTCGGGCGCGGTGCTCGCCGCGTGGTCCAAGGCGCTGCTCGCACTGCGTCCCGAACTGACCGCCGACGACGCCGAACTGCTGTGCTGGGCGGGGCTGAGCGTCTTCGGCAGCGTGTCCGTCCATCACACGTCCGTGGCGAAGAAACGCTTCGCGCAGATCCTGGTGCAGCTGGCGGAGTCGGTGCTGCATGTCACACTGCCCGAGCCCGTCGAGCCGTCCCCCGAGACGCCGTCGATCGCGCTCGGCGAGCCGTCCCGGCGCGAGCAGATCCTCGCGGCCGCGACCGAGCTGTTCGGACGACGCGGGTTCCGCGCGGTGAGCATGGAGGAGATCGGCGCCGCCGCCGGGATCGCCGGGCCCAGCGTGTACCGGCACTTCCCCAGCAAGGCCGCACTGATGGTGGCGATCGGTCACCGCGCCGCGGACAGGCTGGCCCTCGCCGCGGAACGCGCGTTGCGGACCGACGACGAGCGAGACGCGCTGCGCAGGCTGGCGGCGTCCTATGTGCACACCCTGCTGCACACGCCCGAACTGCTGGTGTCGTTCTCCGGCAGCCCGATGGAGCTGCCGGAACGCGACAAGGCGGACCTGATCCGGGTCCAGCGGGACTACGTCGCGCGTTGGATCGCGCTGGCTTCGGAAGTCCGTCCGGAACTGAGCCTGCGCGAAGTGAAGATCACCGTCCACGCGGCGCTGACCATCGCGAACGACCTCGCGCGCACCCGGCGGGTGAACGGCCGCCCGAACATCGAGGCGGAGCTGACGGCGCTGATGCACGCTGTCCTGAAAGTCAGCTCTTAGCAAGCTCGCGTGTCCCGCAAAGGCATGCGGTGCACGATGTGCGCGTGCCCACGAAACGCGGCCTGCATCTGGTGACCAGGGAAGAAGACCACAAGGGTCACCACGCTGGAACTCTTCTTCGATCGCGCGTCCGGGGTCCGCGCGTCCAAGGTGGCGCCGGTGTCGCGAAAGCCACTTTCGGGACATCTGATGTCCCGAAAGTGGCTTTCGCGACACGCTCGGCTCGGCGAAGCGACCGGCCCTGCCCCACGGTCGCCGCGAAAGCTGGTGGCTCGTGAGTAATCCGAGTCGCCTGGAGGACCCAAATCACTCACGAGCGTGACGTTCGCCTCCCCCGTAGTAGCGCATCCGCCCGAGGAGAGTTAACCTACTCACGAGTAGGTAAGCGAGGCAGGGAGACTCACCGTGGGTGCGCCTAGGAAACGAGACGCGATGGGCTTCGGCCTGTCCGCGCTCACCCGGCTGGCCGGGAGCAAGGTCATTGAACGGGCCGGACTTCGGAAGCCCGTGCAGAACCTGGTCAGTACCGGGACGCGCACCGGCTTCCGGGTCGCGGGCGCGGCGGGACGGACGTTCAAATCCGCCCAGAAGCTCGGCAAGCCCGCGCGGCTCGCGCCGGCCGAGGACACGGGACTGTTCGACCTCACCCCGAGTGAGGATCAGCAGCTCATCGTCGAGACCGTGACGGAGTTCGCGGCCGAACAGCTGCGGCCCGCCGCGGCCGACGCCGACGCGAAGCTCAAGGCGCCCGAAGGTCTGCTGAGCCGCGCCGCCGAACTCGGCATCACGCTCGTCGGTATCCCCGAGGAGCTGGGCGGCGTCGGCACCGAACGGTCGGTCGTCACGAACGCGCTGGTCGCCGAGGCTCTCGCGCACGGCGACCTCGGCCTGGCGGTCGCGGTACTCGCGCCGTCCGCGGTCAGCACGGCGCTGGTGGCCTACGGCGACGAGCAGCAGCAGGCGGACTACCTGCCCGCGTTCGTCGGCGAGAACGTCCCGGCCGCGGCGCTGGCGCTGCAGGAGCGCACGGCGCTGTTCGACCCGTTCAAGCCCGCCACCAAGGCCCGCCGCACGCCGAAGGGCTACCAGCTCGACGGCGTGAAGTCGCTGGTCCCGCGCGCCGCGGACGCCGAACTGTTCATCGTCTCGGCCGACCTCGAAGGCCGCGGTCCCGCACTGTTCCTCGTGGAATCGACCAACGCGGGCGTCACCATCGAGACCGAACCCGCGATGGGCCTGCGCGGCGCGGCGACCGGGAAGCTGCATCTGGAGAAGGTCGCCCTGCCAGCCGGAGCGCTGCTCGGCGGCGGCAAGGCCGAGGTCTTCACCGAGGTCGTCCGGCTCTCGCGGCTCGGCTGGGCCGCGCTGGCCGCCGGTACCGCGAAGGCCGTCCTCGACTACGTGGTGCCTTACGTCAACGAGCGCAAGGCGTTCGGCGAACCGGTGAGCCACCGGCAGGCCGTCGCGTTCTCGGTGGCCGACATCGCCATCGAACTGGAAGGACTGCGGCTGGTCGCGTTGCGCGCCGCCGCCCGCGCCGAACAGGGCAAGCCGTACGCCCGCGAGGTCGCGTTGGCCCGGAAACTGGCCGCCGACAAGGGAATGCAGATCGGCAGCGCCGGAGTACAGCTCCTCGGCGGACACGGGTTCGTCAAGGAACACCCGGTCGAACGCTGGTACCGCGATCTCCGCGCGATCGGCGTCATGGAAGGCGCCGTCCTTCTCTAGGACTTTCGAAAGGCAATCATGATCAACCTTGAGGTTCCGAAGAAGGCCGGCACCCTGATCAACCAGGCGTACCAGGCCGCGGCCGAGGTGTTCCGGCCGATCTCGCGCAAGTACGACCGCGCCGAGCACACCTATCCGGCCGAACTGGACATGTTCGCCGCACTGCTGGACGGGCTGAACTCCTCCGGCGAGGGCGGCGCGGGCGCGGCGGGGGTCCGCCGGTCCGAGAAGAACGAGAAACCGGGCAACCGCAACGGTTCCAACCTCAACATCGTGCTCGGCACGATCGAGATGTGCTGGGGCGACGTCGGACTGCTGCTGTCGATGCCGCGCCAGGGCCTCGGCAACGCCGCCATCGGCTCGGTCGCGACCGACGAACAGCTCAAGAAGTTCTCCGGGCTGTGGGCCGCGATGGCGATCACCGAACCGGACTGCGGCTCGGACTCGGCCGCGATCACCGCGACCGCGCGCCTCGACGGCGACGAGTACGTGATCAACGGCGAGAAGATCTTCGTGACCGCGGGCGAACGCGCGGACGCCGTCGTCGTCTGGGCCACTCTGGACAAGACGAAGGGCCGCGCGGCGATCAAGTCGTTCGTCGTCGAGAAGGGCACCCCCGGCTTCGAGGTGGTGCGCGTCGAGCACAAACTCGGCATTCGCGCCTCCGACACCGCCGTGCTGCGTTTCGAGAACGTCCGTGTGCCCAAGGAAAACCTTCTCGGCACGCCGGAGATCGACACCGCCAAGGGTTTCGCCGGGGTCATGCAGACCTTCGACAACACCCGTCCGCTGGTCGCCGCCATGGCCATCGGTGTCGCGCGCGCGGCGCTGGAGGAGACCCGGAAGATCCTCACCGGCGCCGGGGTGACCATCGACTACGACAAGCCCGTCCACAGCCAGCACGCCGCGGCCGCGACGTTCCTTCAGCTGGAGGCCGACTACGAATCGGCGTACCTGCTGACCATGGAATCGGCGTGGATGGCCGACAACCGCAAGCCGAACTCGTTGCAGGCCTCGATGGCCAAGGCGAAGGCGGGCCGCTCGGTCGTCGAGATCACGCTGAAGTGTGTCGAGCTGGCCGGAACCTTGGGCTACACCGAGGAATCACTGCTGGAGAAGTGGAGCCGGGACGCGAAGATTCTCGACATTTTCGAGGGTACACAGCAGATCCAGCAGCTGATCGTGGCTCGCCGGATCCTGGGCAAGACGAGCGCGGAGCTCAAGTAGCGTCCGAAGTGCCATGAAGGGGCCCGTGCAGCTGCACGGGCCTCTTTCTCGTTTATTCCCAACAAACTCCGCCATCACGACAACACCATCAAGTGAACCACCGCGACGACCGGGCAGAGGTACTCTCGAACCTTCCCTGTCCGCGAAGCCCGGAGTCGTGATGAGGCTCGCCGCTCGACAGCTCTCCCCCGTCGCACGCTGGTGTCTCGTCGTCCTCGCCGTGACGGCCTGCTATTTCGCGACCGGCCAGATCGGAATCCAGTGGGCGATCGTGCGGGAGCAGATCTCGCCACTGTGGCCGGCGGCCGGGGTCGCGCTGGCGGTGCCGATGCTGCTCGGTCCCCGGTTCTGGCCGGGGATCTTCCTCGGCGCCCTCCTCACGAACATCGCGATCGGCCCCTCACTGGCCGCCGTCTCGGTGATCTCCGCGGGCAACACGATCGGTCCGATGCTGGCCTACACGGTGATGCGACGGCTGGGCTTCCGCAACCAGCTCGACAGGCTTCCCGACGCCGTCCTCCTGGTGACGATCGGGGCGATCGGGGGCACGGCCGTCAGCGCCGTACTGGGCACCGGCGTGCTGGTCCTCGACGGAGCACTGGGCGCCGGGGACTTCTGGTCCACGGCGCTCGTGTGGTGGACCGGCGACGCGATGGGCGTCCTGACAATCACCCCTTTGCTGCTCCTGGCGCCGAGGTTCCGCCTACCGACGCGGATCTCGCTGGCGCGCTGGGGCGAAGCGATCGCGCTGGCGGTCGTGGCCACCGGCGCGGCGCTCCTCGCGTCCACCGCTCCGGCCAAGCTGTTCGTGGTCTTTCCTGTGCTCGTCTGGGCGGCACTGCGCTTCCGGCAGGCGGGGGCGCTGCTGTGTTCCCTGTGCGTCTGCACTTTCACGATCTTCGCCGCCGTACGCGGGCACGGCCCCTACGGTTCCTACGAGCTTGTCCCCCGCATGCTGCACGTACAGGGCTTCGACGCCACTGTCGGGATGACGGCGCTGGTGCTGTCCACGATCGTCCTGCAACGCGACCGCGCGACCGCCGAGATTACCGAAGCCTGGTTCCAGATCACCGAAATGGTCGACATGATCGCGCCACGCCAGTCGTTGCGCAGTGCCATGACCCAGCGCAAGAGCGACGAACTCGCCGACTGAACCTCAGGCGGCCTGTTCGTCGAGGAAACGGTCGAGGTAACGCCACGTGGTCCCGCGTGCCTTCCGGCCGGTGAGGACGCCAAGGTGCCCGCCGGGCGCGGTCTCGAAGGTCACCGACGGTGAGTTGTCCAGCAGATCGGTGAGCCGTTCGACGGCCGCGCGCGGGGCGATCGTGTCGTTCTGCCCGGCGATGACCAGGGTCGGTACCTTGACCCCGGACAGCGCGATGATGCGGCCGTTGAGGTCCACCGTGCCCTCGGCCAGGTCGTTGGCGCGGAAGAACCGGTGGTAGATCTGGCCGAACGTGCGCCCGGGGTAGGCGATCATGTTGTCCATGAAGTGGTCGACGGCCTCGATCTGCGCGAGATAGTCCCGGTCATCGAGATTCTTCAGGATGGCCAGCGGTTTGGTGATCTCCTTGCTGATACCGGTCGCGCGGAAGACCCGGCTGACCAAATAGGACGGTGCGCCGCCGAGCACGCGGTAGATCGGGGTCAGCAGGTGGCCACCGGTGAGATCCACGAGCGGGCGGAACGGGGCGATCAGCGGGATCGCGGTGAAATCGAACGGCGACGCGATGGTCGCGATCGACTCGATCGGCAGATCGGGCTGGTCGGCGGCCGTCAGCAGGGAGAAGATCCCGCCGAGGCACCAGGCGATGACGTGCACGGGCTGGCCGCCGGAGTCCTCGCTGACCTTGCGGATCGCACGCGGGAGCACCTCGTCGATCCAGTGCTCGATGCCGAGGCGCCGGTCGGAGAAGGCGACGTTCCCGTAGTCGACCAGGTAGGTGTTACGGCCGCCGTCGACCAGGTGCTCGGCGAGACTGCAACCGCGGCGCAGGTCGAAACACAGCGCGGGCGCGGCCAGCGGCGGCACCAGCAGCACCGGCGGACCGGACGCCGGGTCCTTGCCGTTCGTCAGCCGGTACACCGAACGGTTGGGGCCCTGGTCGATCAGGACACGCGGCACCGGGCGAAGATCGGCGACACCACCGTGCAGCACCTTCCCGACGACGTTCGACGCGGCGGCGGCGAGCCGTGCCGGGGGTGTTGCCATGAGGTGCCTCCAGAGGAATCAACGCGGTAAGACGTAATCTTGCCGCGTGCGGGCGCACGACTCAACACCGTCACCGTCACAGGCCGTCCACTTCGGACAGTGGCTAGGCCGTCCGAGTTAAGAATCGGCGTTTTTCTCCGCCGCCGGAGCACTCCGCGCGGCACGCGATTCGTACTCCGCGCGAGCGCTGGAATGCGTTGCGGAGGACAAGATCTTGTCGCCGCCGAGTGCCCGAAGGAGCCCTTCGCCGAGGCGCCGAGGGAGCAGCCGTGTGATCCTGCCCATGGCGTCCAGCGACGCGGGCACGAAGACGTCGAATTTGGGACGGCGTAACGCATCGACAATGGCCTGCGCCACATCTTCCGGCTGCACCGACTTGAAGAACTTCGCCTCGCCGAGTCCGCTGGCCAGCTCCGTGCGCACGACGGCGGGCATCACGCACGAGACCAGCACGCCCGTTCCGTGCAGTTCCAGATGCACCGATTCCGACAGACCGACGACGGCGTGTTTCGTGGCGCAGTAGGTGGCGGCACCGGGGAATCCGGCCTTTCCGGCCATCGAAGCGATGTTGACGATGTGTCCGGTGCCACGCGGGCGCATCCGTTTCACGGCTTCCCTGGTGCCGTGGATGACCGCGTGCAGATTGATCTCGAGCAGGCGCCGGGTCGCGGCGTCGTCCTCTTCGTCGAGCGGCGCGAGCGGCATGATGCCCGCGTTGTTGATCAGCACGTCGATCGGGCCGACGCGCCGCTCGACCTCGTCGAGGAACTCGGTGAAGCCCTGGGTGTCGGTGACGTCGAGCGGCAGCGCCTCCGCGCCCAGTCCGGCCGCGGTCTTCTCCGCGAGGGCCTGGTCCAGGTCGCCGATGACCACCTTGGCGCCGAGCCGGGACAAGGCCGTGGCGGTGCTGGCCCCGATACCCTGCGCCGCTCCGGTGATCACGACGACCTTGCCTGCCAGGGAACGTTCACGCTTGGCCATGGGGCTCCTCCGCGACATCGGGCACTGTTGACGATGTGTCAACTATGGTGCACCCGAAGCCGCCAGGACGCTATCCATCCATGCCCCCGCCACCGCCCTCAACGGAGGAGCTGCGCTCCCAAGCCTAAACCAGCGGCCGCTGCTCGAACACCTGCCCGATCCAGCCCTTGACGTCGAAACGCTCGGTCGGCTTGAAGCCCTGGCTCTCGTAGTACCGCTGCAAATCGCCGTCACCGCCGGCCCAGCAGTCGACCCGCACCAGATCGATACCGCGTTCACGCGCCTCGGCCAGCGCGAACTCGATCAGCCGCGAGCCGACCTGGTGCCCGGAGAACCTGCGCGAGGTCAGCAACAGGCCGACGTAGATCTCGGGCTCCTCGACCGGCGGGACGTGCGGGAACCGGTCGCCGAGGATGATCGCCCCGGCCGCCTCGCCGCCGACCTCGCCGATGTACAGCCCCGGCCCGTCGGCCATCCCGCGCACCCGTTCGATCCGCTTCGGGATCGTGGACCACGGCTCGGTCCCCCACTGGCCCTCACTACCGCGTTCGACCAGCCAGGCGACGGCCTCGTCGAACATGTCCAGCAACGCTTGAAAGTCCCCAGAACCACCCTGCCGGATGACGAAATCGTTCATCCTTCCGTTCTACAACATCGTGAGGACACGCGGGCCTTCTGTGGTGATCGCGACTGTGTGTTCGACGTGCGCGGCCCGGCAGCCGCTCATGCTCTGCAGCGTCCAGCCGTCCTCGGCGATCCGGTAGTCGTCGACGCCGTCGGCGATGAGCATCGGCTCGATCGCGAGCACGAGCCCCGGCTTGAGCCGCATGCCGCGACCCGGCCTGCCCTCGTTCGGCAGATGCGGGTCCTCGTGCATCGCGCGGCCGATGCCGTGGCCGCCGTGACCGTCGAGAAGGCCGTACCCGGCCTCGCGGCCGACGGTGCCGACGGCGTGGGAGATGTCGCCCATCTTGTTGCCCGGTATCGCGGCCGCGATACCGGCGGCCAGCGCGCGTTCGGTGGCCGCGATGAGTTCGAGGTCGGCGGGATCGGCCTTGCCGACGACGTAACTGATCGCCGAGTCCCCGTGCCAGCCGTCGATGTAGGCGCCGGAGTCGATGCTGACCAGGTCACCGTCACGGAGCCGGTAGTCCGACGGGATCCCGTGGACCACGGCGTCGTTGACGCTCGCGCAGATCACGGCGGGAAACGGCGTCGGGGCGGAATGGGGCTGGTAGTGCAGGAACGACGGTTTCGCGCCGGCGTCCCTGATCACCTGCGCGGCGATCTCGTCCAGCTCCTTCAAGCTGACGCCGATCGCCGACGCCTCTTTCACCGCTTGCAACGTCTGTGCCACGACACGGCCGGACTCACGCATGGCGTCCAGCTCGGCGGCGGATTTCAACTCGACCATGCCGATAACTATACCGGTATAGTTATCGGCATGGTCAAGGCGTACCGGGTCAGGCGACGCCGAGGTGCCGCGCGATCAGCATCCGCTGCACCTCCGAAGTCCCTTCCCCGATCTCCAGGATCTTCGCGTCGCGGTAGAACCTGCTCACCGGGAACTCGTTCATGAAGCCGTATCCGCCGAAGATCTGCGTCGCCTCGCGCGCGTTGTCCATGGCGGCGTTCGACGCGACGAGCTTCGCGATCGACGCCTCCTTCTTGAACGGCTCGCCGCGCAGCATCTTCGACGCCGCCGCGTAGTACGCCAGCCGCGCGGTGTGCGTGCGCACCTCCATGTCGGCGACCTTGAACTGGATCGCCTGGTACTCGCCGATCTTGTGCCCGAACGCCTCACGTTCCTTGACGTACCGCAGGCATTCGTCGACACAGCCCTGCGCGAGACCGACGCTCAGCGCGGCGATCGCGACCCGGCCATCGTCCAAAATGGACAGGAACTGGGCGTAGCCCCGGCCGCGTTCGCCGACGAGGTTCTCCGCCGGGACGCGGACGTCGTCGAACGACAGTTCGTGCGTGTCCGAGCAGTTCCAGCCGACCTTGGAGTACTTCGGCGCCACCGCGAAGCCCGGGGTGCCGGACGGGACGATGATCGCCGAGATCTCCTTGCGGCCGTTCTCCTTCACGTCGGTCACGGCGGTGACCGTGACCAGTTTCGTGATGTCGGTACCGGAGTTGGTGATGAACGACTTGCTGCCGTTGATCACCCAGGTGTCGCCGTCGAGTTTCGCGCGCGTGCGGGTGGCGCCGGCGTCCGATCCGCCGCCCGGCTCGGTGAGTCCGAAAGCGCCGAGCGCGGTCCCGGCGCACAACTCCGGGAGCCACTTCTCCTTCTGCTCCTCGGTGCCGAACCGGTAGATCGGCATGGCACCAAGGGAAACCCCGGCCTCGACGGTGATCGCGACCGACGAGTCGACCCGCGCGAGTTCCTCCAGCGTCAGGCACAGCGCGAAGTAGTCGCCACCCATGCCACCGTATTCCTCGGGGAAGGGCAGGCCAAACAGGCCCATCTCCGCCATTTTCGCGACGATCTCGTACGGGAACTCTTCCCGCTCGTAAAGGTCGCCGATGACCGGGGCGACCTCGGAGCGTGCGAATTCCTCGACCGTCTTGCGCAGCGCCTCGTATTCGTCATCCAGCCGAAAGTCGATCATTGGCCATCCTTTTGGGGTGTCACAACGGCTACTGTTTCGTCCAGCGCGACCTGTTGGCCCACCCGGACGGGGAGTTCGCTGACCACGCCGTCGATCGGCGCGGTGATCGTGTGCTCCATCTTCATCGCCTCGACGACCACGAGGGGCGTCCCGGCGCTCACCACGTCGCCCGCGGCGACCTTGACCACGAGCACGGTGCCGGGCATCGGACTCGTGACCGGTCCCGCCCCGCCCGCGGCACCGGCGGCCGACCGCAGCCGCTCGCGCTCACCGATCGCGAAGCTGTGGCCGTCCCGCGCGAGCCATACGGTCTTCCCGCGCCCGGCGGCGTGCCGGTAACGATGGAATCCGCTGGGGTGCCGGACTTCCAGCAGATCGCCCTCGCGTCGCGCGGAAACCCGTGCGGGGACGCCGCCGTCGACACTGACGAGCGCGTTCGCCGGGGTACCCTGCACTCGCACGACCGCTTCGGAACTTCCGGACTTCAAAGCGAAATCGATCCCGCCGGACGCGCCGAGCCGCCAGCCGTCGGGAACGTCCCACGGGTCGACGACCGATCCCTGAGGCTGCAAGGAAAGCAGCCGATCGAGTGCCGCCGCCACGAAGAACTCCGGTGGCACCTGTTCGGAGACCAAAGTGGACAGTTGCCGGTCGACGAGGCCGGTGTCGAGCTTGCCGTTCCGGACATCGGGGTCCGCCAGCAGCCCGCGCAGGAACGCGACGTTCGTGCCGAGGCCGAGCAACGCCGTGTCGGCGAGCGCCAGGTCGAGGCGGTGCAGCGCGGCCGCGCGGTCCGGGCCCCAGGCGATGACCTTGGCCAGCATCGGGTCGTAATTCGAGCCGATGACCGCGCCCTCGCTCATCCACGAGTCGACACGCACGCCCTCGCCGGACGGCTCATGGACGGCGAGCACGGTTCCGCCCGTGGGAATGAAACCGCGCGCGGGATCTTCGGCGTACACGCGAGCTTCGATGGCGTGACCGTCCAGCCGGACGTCGTCCTGCGACACGGTGAGCACGTCGCCGGCGGCGATCTTGACCTGCCACTCCACGAGATCGAGTCCGGTCACCAGTTCGGTCACCGGATGCTCGACCTGGAGCCGCGTGTTCATCTCCATGAAGAAGAATTCGTCGGGCGCGGTGGCCGACACGATGAACTCGACCGTTCCCGCGCCGACGTACCCGACCGACCGGGCGGCCTCGACGGCGGACGCGCCCATCTTCGCGCGCGTCGCCTCATCGAGCAGGACCGAAGGCGCCTCTTCGATGATCTTCTGGTGCCGCCGTTGCAGACTGCACTCGCGTTCGCCGAGGTGGATCACGTTGCCGTGCGTGTCGGCGAGCACCTGGATCTCGATATGCCGCGGCGTGGTGACGAACCGCTCGATCAGCAGCGTGTCGTCGCCGAAGGAACCCTTGGCCTCACGACGAGCGGACTCCACGGCGGCGTCCAATTCGGACGTCGCGGTCACCAGCCGCATGCCCTTGCCGCCACCACCGGCGGACGGCTTGATCAGCAGCGGATAGCCGACCTTCTCCGCGGCGGCGGTGAAACCACCCTCGGGAATGTCCACATCGGACGCTCCGGGCACGACGGGGACACCGGCCTTGGACACCGTCGCCTTGGCGCGGATCTTGTCGCCCATGGCGTCGATGGCCTCGACCGGCGGGCCGATGAAGACCAGTCCGGCGTCGGCGCAGGCGCGAGCGAATTCCGCGTTCTCCGCGAGGAATCCGTAGCCGGGGTGGACCGCCTGCGCGCCCGTGTCGAGCGCCGCCTGGACGATCGCCGGGATGGACAGATAACTTTTCGCCGCCTCGGCCGGGCCGATGCGGACCGCCGTATGCGCCTCGCGGACGTGCCGGGCGTCGGCGTCCGCGTCGCTGTACACCGCGACCGAACGGATACCGAGCCCTTGCAGCGAACGGATCACGCGGACGGCGATCTCCCCGCGATTGGCGACCAGAACCGTGTCGAACATGCTCACATCCGGAAAACGCCGTAGTTGACATCGGAAAGGGGCGCGTTGGCCGCCGCGGACAGCGCGAGGCCGAGCACCGTGCGGGTGTCCGCCGGGTCGATCACGCCGTCGTCCCAGAGCCGCGCCGTCGAGTAGTACGGGCTTCCCTGCGCCTCGTACTGCTCGCGGATCGGATCCTTGAAGGTCTCTTCGTCCTCTGTGGACCATTCGCCACCGCGTGCCTCGATGGCGTCGCGGCGGACGGTCGAGAGCACCGACGCCGCCTGCTCACCGCCCATCACCGAGATCCGCGCGTTCGGCCACATCCACAGGAACCGCGGCGAGTACGCGCGGCCGCACATCGAATAGTTCCCCGCGCCGAACGAGCCGCCGATGACGACGGTCAGCTTCGGCACGCGCGCGCAGGCGACCGCGGTGACCATTTTCGCGCCGTGCTTGGCGATACCGCCGGCCTCGTAGGCCTTGCCGACCATGAAACCGGTGATGTTCTGCAGGAACAGCAGCGGGATCGAGCGTTTGTCGCACAGTTCGATGAAGTGCGCGCCCTTCATCGCGGACTCGGCGAACAGCACGCCGTTGTTCGCGATGATCCCGACCGGGTGGCCGTGGATCCGGGCGAACCCGGTGACCAGCGTCGAGCCGTATTCCTTCTTGAACTCCCCGAACCGGCTGCCGTCGACGATCCGGGCGATGACCTCGCGGACGTCGTAGGGCACGCGCGGGTCGGTCGGGACGACGCCGTACAACTCGTTCGGGTCGGCAACGGGCGCCTCGGTCGGGAGGACGTCCCACGGGCGCGGCGCGCGCGGCCCCAAAGTTGACACGATCGAGCGAACAATGCGGAGCGCGTCGGCGTCGTCTTCGGCCAGGTGGTCGGTGACGCCGGACTGGCGCGAGTGGACGTCCCCGCCGCCGAGTTCCTCGGCCGTGACGACCTCGCCGGTCGCGGCCTTCACCAGCGGCGGGCCGCCGAGGAAGATCGTGCCCTGATTGCGCACGATGACCGCTTCGTCGCTCATCGCCGGGACGTACGCGCCGCCGGCGGTGCAGGAACCGAGCACCGCGGCGATCTGCGGGATGCCGCGCGCGGACATGGTCGCCTGATTGAAGAAGATCCGGCCGAAGTGCTCACGATCCGGGAAGACCTCGTCCTGCCTCGGCAGGAACGCGCCGCCGGAGTCCACCAGGTAGACGCACGGCAGATTGTTGTGCAGCGCGACCTCTTGGGCGCGCAGATGCTTCTTGACGGTCATCGGGTAGTAGGTGCCGCCCTTGACCGTCGCGTCGTTGGCGACGATCACGCATTCGCGGCCGGAGACCCGCCCGATTCCGGTGATGATCCCGGCCGACGGCGCTTCGTCGTCGTACAGTCCGGTGGCGGCCAGCGGGGACAGCTCCAGGAACGGCGAACCCGGGTCGAGGAGGGTGTCGACCCGGTCGCGCGGCAGGAGTTTGCCCCGTTCGACGTGGCGGGTACGGGATTTCTCCGGGCCGCCGAGCCGGGCCGCGGCGAGCCGCTTGCGCAGATCCTCGACCAGCTCGGCATGGGAGGTGACGCCGCGGGCGTACTCGTCGCTGCCCGGGTCGGCCGAAGTACTCAATACGGGTGTGTCCATGGCTCCTCGTCGCCAAGTTAGCCGTCGTTAACTCGCCCTCGTAGGTTAACGGCCACTAACCTGACTTGTCCACCGCACCCCGTACACGCGTTAAGGCCCCCTTCCCTCGGCTGAGCCGGGCGGGTTCTAGCGATCCCCGCAACACCCTGGATTTCAGGGAGTTGTGGGGATCGTGGTTTCTGAGGGGTTGAAGGCGAGGTTTTTCGATGCTCTGGACCGGGAGATGGGCAGTGTGTCGGGTGCT